>CAZUSC010000067.1:0-14066 GCA_964622915.1 uncultured Candidatus Saccharibacteria bacterium
TAAAGTCCCAGGCCAGATCCGCTGGTAGCCTCTTGTTGCGCTTCGTGCGTAATTCTAACCCTTATAATTCTAACCCTTAGGTTTAAAACGGCTCTCACCTGGTATGATGCTGCCATTTTAAGCTAAAAGGTGCGTCGGTTAATAAAAGAAGCGACGGAAAAAAATCGGTCAGACTTCTTCAAGAAACGATTCACTCCCTGCTAGATATCCTGGCAGGTTTTTATTTAAAAAACCGCAGGGGGGCAGCCCACGCGGTAAACTTTTCTAGCTTCGCGCTATTTTTGATTAATGATCGCCAAGACTTCACCAGCTAGTTGATTGTTAGCAGCAAACAATGCCTGCATGTTGATTTGATCCCACTGTAGCGGCTCACCGCTAGGTTGACAGACAATGCCTCCTGCTTCAGTGACGGCAAGAGCACTGGCGCTGAAGTCCCAAATTTTGGCATTAAAGTTGGGATAAGCGCCGGATTTTCCTAGAAGGAGGTTGGCAATGCTGGCAGCAACAAAGCCTGAACCGCCTAGCCAACAACATTTAGTACGCAGTGTAGATACTGCCGGCCATCGATCCTCTGGTGTCCATGGTCCAACCTCAATCTCTACCACTGATTCTGAAAGTGACCGAGGGTAATCGAGCCGAACACGCTGGTCGTTCAAGTAGGTGCCCTCGCCCTTCTTGACACTAATCATGAGACCAAGCTCGGGCAGATTAATAACACCAGCACAGGGCTGGCCATTTTCAATGAACCCAATAATGGTTCCCCAATTAGAAAAGCCGTTGGAGTAAGGGATTGTGCCATCAATTGGGTCAACCGTGAAAAAAGTGCCGCCGGGAATATGGTGCTCGTCTTGCTCTTCCCCAATAATTGGAATGCCGGGAAATTTTGCATGCAAGCGTATCATAATGGCCCGTTCCACCACTGGATCTGCTTGTGTCGCATAGTTCCAGTTACTTTCATCTTTCCTGTTGACTTGTAGCTGTTCCTTCTTCGTTTCTAGAGCCAACTGACCTGCATCCTTTACGATTTGAATCAGTTCCGCGAGCATAGTTACTCTTCTTTATAATGTACTGTAAATGTACTGGTTGAGGTGTCCGCAGTCAAATTCTAGGACCTATATCGTCAACGCGCAACCATAAGCTGTTGTATCGCTCTGTTTGACACACCCCCCTTCTCCTGATATCAAGCAGGGACGATAGTGGACTGGGAGTGTTCTATTCACAATTTTTCGAAGGAGTCCGTGCCATGAAAGTGGTTCACGAAGCCGATCTACAGCCATGGACAAAAATCGGGGAGCCTCAAATTCTAGCCAGCTCGTTCGGTGCGTCCCTGATTCGTCAGAAATTTCGGGAACCACAAGAGAATAAAGAGTACGATTTTTCTCTTGTCAACCTCAAGGAAGGCAACCAAATCTGTGCAGTCACCAGTGATGCTAACCTTCTGCTTGTACAGCAGTACAAGCAGGGTGCGGATGAGATTGTCTGGGAGGTTCCCGGCGGTGTGGCGGAAGCCAATGAGAGTCCAGATGTTGTCGCCGCCCGTGAACTTCGAGAAGAAACGGGTTATGAGGCCGAACAAGTGCTACAAACTGGTTGGTTTTGGCAACACACCAGAAAAGTAACGACCAGGGTCAATACTTTTGTTGCGCTAAACTGCCACCTTGTCGGGAAACCTAAATTGGACGAACACGAAAAAATACGAGTTGTCGAAGTTTCCCCCGACGAATTCTGGGATCTTGTGAGCCGGGGAGTGTTCCGGGAGCCGCAGAGTTTATCCGCCGTTGTGATGGCCGCCCTAAAGTATAACGCCATTCCATTCCCGAGCATTTAGGATTAGCCACAAGGCTAATCCTGCCAACCGCCAGATACACACGATCTTGGCGGTTTTTTATGCTCGAATGGGCAGACTAAACCAAAAACTACTGCCTTTGCCTTCGGTGCTATCAAAACCAATGCGGCCGTCATGCAGGTCAATAATTTCTTTGGTCATGTAAAGTCCCAGGCCAGATCCGCTGGTAGCCTCTTGTTGCGCTTCGTGCGAGCGAAAAAACTTGGTGAAGATGCGGTTAAATTTAGACTCCGGTATACCAATGCCGGTATCAGTAATAGTTACTACCACATTTTTATTCTGCACTTCCGCTTCCAGCCTGATTTTACCGCCTGCCCGGGTATATTTGACGGCGTTACTTAATAAATTATCTAACAGCACGGAAATTTTTCCTTCATCAAAGGCCGTAAGAGGTAGGTCTTCCGCCGGCAGCCGAAGTGAGAAATCAATATTTTTCTTATCGGCCTCTTTTGTCCAGTTTTCGGCTGCAATTTGAATAATGGGAGTCAAAGATTGTTTCTTGAGGGTAAAACCAAATTTTTGCTCTTCGATGCGGGCCACGTCGAGCAAATCATTCACCACCAAAATCAAGCTGACGACTGCTTGCAAGACGTCATCAACGGCTTTTTTTTGATCGGGCGCAAGCTCCCCCATATTGTTGGTGGCCAGCGCATGCAGCGTCCACTTAATGCCGGTTAGCGGGGTGCGTAATTGATGAGCGGCCACCGATACAAATTCCGATTTTACAGAATCAAGCTCGCGCAGGCGTTCGTTAGCCTCCGTTAGCTCCTTCGTTATTTGCTTGTTTTGCGCCAGCAGTTCCTGTAGTTCCTTGTTAGAACTAGTTAACCTAGCAGCATTTTGGGCTGCCGCGCTCATCAGCAGATTATGAACCGAAACGTTGACACCACAGCCATTATTGCTGAAGGAGCTTGGCTACCTTAGCCACAATCTCTTCGGGAAAAACATTAGCTTTGATGATATAGTCAGCCGCTCCTTCGGCCAATCCCCGCGTCACTTCATCGCGCTGTCCGAGGTTAGAAATAATAATAACCGGGATGTCTTTACGTTTATCGTCCGCTTTTATTTTTTTCAAGAATGTAAAACCGTCCATGTCTGGCAGGACAATGTCCAATAAAATAACGGCTATTTTTTCTTTGGCTAGAATCTTCTCGGCATCCTCCGCCCGGCTGACCACGAAAGTCTTATACTGGCTAGCCGTAAAATTCTTATTCAAAACATCGACCATTAATTTGTCGTCCTCGACGATAAGTACATTCGTATTGGCTGGATCAAGCTTGGTTCTAGGCTCTGGCATAGCTAAGTGGCTTTAAAAATAATAATCGGTCATTCAGTAGCTGCCCCCGGCGCATCATCCACCGGCATAGAAGGAGTGGGGGTGCTGTTTATAAAAATATTTTCGGGGCTGTCCTCTGCCGCATTGAAGGGGTCTATTTCCACTAGAGCCCAAACTGGCAAAGCCAAGATTAGCAAAAAAAGTGACACGAAACCAATGAGAGAGATAACCTTTTGGGACATAATCCAGAAGAATATTTAGAGCCTAAATGACCTACACAATATATCACACAATGGGTTGACAGCGCTTGTGGAAAGAGTATTACAAATATAGACGGCAATGTTGTGCTGAACAAAGGCGAACTCAACGGCAAGGAACCGGAACTGGTGTCAGTACGTGACTGATTTCCCCCTTTTCCGTCGCATCCCAGTTGTTCAACCATCTCCCGCCAAAACCACGAAGGAATTGGCGGTTTTTTTATACTTGACATATAGTTATCGCGCATGCTCTTAATATGGAGCGTGCCGTTTAATGTAATTGCTGTTTGTCGTTTCAGCTGACTCCAAGTCTTGACTTTTGGCTTTTAATTTTTGAAGTTTTTTATTATGTCCAGCCGCCGCCGCCGGTTTCGCTACCGGCCAAAGCCACAAACCGTAAAGCCAGCCGCTAACGAAGAAATTACCGCTCCGCAAGTGCGCTTAATTGGTCATGACGGGGAAGCCTTGGGGGTGGTCAGTACGCCGGACGCTTTACAGAAAGCCCAAGTGATTGGGTCAGATTTAGTCATTGTCGCCGCCAAGGCCGATCCGCCGGTCGCGCGTATTCTCGATATCGGCAAGCATATGTACGAGAAACGCAAGAAACTGGCGAAGCAGAAAGTAAAAAGTAAGGGCAAGGATATTAAAGGAGTGCGCATTGGTTTTAAGACCGACGCCGCTGATTGGTCGGTACGCTTAAAACAGGCTGATAAATTTCTCCAAGTGGGCCATAAGGTGAAATTGGAAGTACGTTTGCGGGGAAGAGAAAAACAGCGTTTTGATTTGGCCGAGAAAAGGATCAAGCAGTTTATCAGCGAAATACCCAGCGGGGCGCGCGCTGAAGATACCGTCTCCCGTTCGCATCATGGATTGTCGGTTTTGTTAGTTGCATTAAAATAGTAGCTTGACCGAATTGCCGCCTTGTCGTATTATTCGAACTCATGGCTAAACAGAAAACGAAAAAAGCCGCCAGCAAACGGTTCACATTTTCCTCTAAGGGGAAGGTTAAACATCGTCATGTCAAACAAGCCCACTTTAACGCTTTGGCTACGGGCAGTGAAACTCGCCGCAAGCACCATGATAAAAAGGTCTCCCCTGCCGACCTGGGCCGTATAGCCCGCTTGTTACCTTATAGCTAAACGCTCTTATGCCACGAGCCCCTCGCAGTGTTGCCAAAAGAGCCCGCCATAAAAAATGGCTAAAACGGGCTAAAGGATTCCGCGGTCGCCGCCGCACCGTGTTTAAGCTGGCTAAGGAAGCTGTTCTAAAAGCCGGCCAGTACTCCTACCGTGACCGACGCAAAAAAAAGACTGTCTTTCGGCAGCAATGGCAGATTATTATTAATGGCGCCAGCCGGCGACACGGGTTATCTTATTCGCAATTCGTCCATGGGTTAAGAGCCGAAAAAATCGAACTAGATCGCAAAGTGTTAGCACAAATTGCCCAAAAGCATCCGGATATTTTTACTAAGATTGCCGCCAGGATCCAAGCAAAGTAGAAGGAAGTTGCCGACCGGCTGATCGCAGCAAGAGACAAAAAATAAGTTATACTGCAAGGTAATGAAAAAAATAATCGTGACGGGTGGGGCGGGCTTCATCGGCAGTCACCTGTGCGACCGGCTGTTGGCTCGCGGTGACCAGGTGATTTGCGTCGACAATTTTTTTACCGGACAGCCGCTAAATATTGCACATCTGCTGGCCAATAAAAACTTTCAGTTAATTGAACATGATATTGTGCGCCCTCTCTACATTGAAGGGGCCAACCAGATATATAACTTGGCTTGCCCCGCCTCGCCGATTCATTACCAATTTAATCCGATTAAGACGGTCAAGACTTCGACGATCGGCATGATTAACATGCTAGGTATGGCCAAAAAAACTGGTGCCAGGTTGCTACAAGCCTCAACCTCGGAAGTATACGGGGACCCGCACGTCCATCCCCAGACGGAAGATTATTGGGGAAACGTAAACACTATTGGCCGGCGTAGTTGCTACGACGAAGGTAAGCGCGTGGCGGAAACTTTGTGTATGGACTACCAGCGTACCCACGGTATGGAAGTGAGAATTGTACGAATTTTTAACACTTACGGCCCGCGCATGCATCCCCAGGACGGCCGCGTCGTCAGCAATTTTATTACGCAGGCCCTAGCTCACAGGCCGATAACTGTTTATGGAGCGGGCCGACAAACCAGGTCTTTTTGTTACGTTGATGATTTAGTGGAAGGACTAATGCGTATGATGGATCAAGATGACGCCGCAGGTCCAGTTAATTTGGGCAACCCGGCCGAGCTGGCTATAGTGGATTTGGCGGAGCAAATTATTAACTTAACTAACTCGCAGTCGAAGATTATTAATAAAGAACTACCACCGGATGATCCTAAGCAGCGGCAACCAGATATAACGCTGGCCAAAAAACTGCTAAAGTGGGAACCCAAAATTCCTCTGAAGGAAGGTTTACAGAGGACGATTGATTATTTTTTAGTAACCAGTAATCTGTAACTAGTAATTGCTCACTACTTATTACTCGTTACCCGTTACTAATTACTATTATTGAAAGCAATCTGGTCCAGCCGGCAGAACGGTCAGTGGTGTCCAGGCGAGCATTTCTCCGCTCGTACGTCCCGTCATAACCAAGCTGCCCTGCCACTGGGCCATCGCACACGGAATGATAATGGCGCGGGCCCCCTCACGCAAACGCCCACGGGCCAAAAAAACTGTTTGTGTGTCTGCACGCAAGCTTAGGTCGACATCCTGATTGATGGCTTCGGCAGCACCATTCCAATGAGCAAGGAATGGAACGCCCGCTATCACCGGCTGTGTTATGGTTAGCCCGAGATCCGCATCCGACTGCACGCGCCGGATGCCGACGTTGCCCACCCGTCCCGCTAACCAGCCAACCAACAGCAAGATGACTATCCCTAGAATAATATAGATTGCCTGACTACGCTTCATCATGCTTTAGCGTTTCTAAAATTTTCCGATAAGACTTGCTTTGACTCAACCAGGGTGCATTTAGATTCCAAGGAGTATCCATGGTTTTGAGCAGCTTAGTTACCGCCCGCATTTCCGGCGTTTGCGGCGCTTGCGAAGCAGCTAACATATCCCCGCCGCGGCGATAAATAATAAAAAAATCCCGCCGGCTGCTCCAGATAGCAAAAACCACTAAAGGCGGTACCAACAAGATCACAGCGTACAGACCAAAATTTATTCCCAGCAAAAGGTCGTACAGTCCATGTAAAAACCAGGGGATGAAAAAAGCCGGTATAAAGAATCGCCGCGGTGTCAGCACCTCAAAGACGCCCCGCGCAATCAGCGTACCCATTAGCCCCGCAAACCCAATATGGGCCAGGGTAGAAATTAAGAAGCGTAAAAAGAAGACGAAAACCAGCGTGTCGTAGCTACCCGTTTGGAATAGACCTAAGAAATATATCGTATTCTCTAAGGTAGCAAACCCCAAACCCAGAGCTACTCCTAATAACAAGCCATCAAATACCTGATCAATTACTTTACTGCGGCGAAACCACCAACGCATAAGTAAATAGCGTAAACCTTCCTCGACAGTGGCCACGACAACAAAAGTTCCGATCGCCGGCAGTAAGACGTCCGATATGCTTTGAAGCGGCAGTAAGGCGCCGGCAAAATAGTGGGCAGTCTGCGGCGAGACGATACTCCACAAGCGCTCCCCATAGTCTTCCAACTGGAACGATGGCCAGACTAAAAAAAGACCGGCCGCGAAGGCGAGGGCGACGGAATATGCTTGTAGGGCACGGTTCTGCCGCCGTAAATAAAGAAACCAGATGAAAAATCCCGCCGGCAGCAGACTAAGCAAAAAAGCAATGATCGTGATGGCCACGCCGGGTGGCAAGACAATCTCTGCTGTCATACCCAGTATATCAACATCGCTTAGGCAGCACGGTGTGCGCCGTCACGATCATTGCTTATTATGAAGTTAAAATCAGTAGACATACATGTGTTTTATAGGGCAAGACGTGTTGCCATCAGGCGCAAGCGAGCGATGTTGTATTACTGGGCATAATACAAGTATAGCATTCCTTTAACGAGGTAGTAGGTTGTAGTTGGTAGGTTGTAGACGGCGTCGACGACTACTCTCTACAACCTATAACCTAATCACTAGTTACTGGTTTCTTCAAATTAGACGAGTGTGTCACACTATGATATGAAAGAGGGTTACTCAATATGACTCAACGAGAACGCGTCACCATCACTATCCGTCAAGATTTGCTACGGCGCCTGGATAATACAGTTGATTATCAGCGAGTGCGCAATCGCTCGCATGCTTTGGAAGTGCTGCTGGCCCGCGCCTTTAATAAAGGGGTGCAGCAGGCCGTAATTTTGGCCAGCGGCCAAGGGGTGAAGATGCGGCCCTTTACCTATGAAATACCAAAGCCGCTCATACCGGTTAATGGCCGTCCGCTCTTGGAGCATGGGGTGGCGTTACTCAAAAAACATGGCATTACTAATATTTGTATCACAATCAGTCATCTCGGGGATAAAATAAAACAGCACTTCGGCGACGGCACCTCCTTGGGCGTGACGATAAATTATGTCGAAGAAAAGCGTCCTTCTGGTACTGGTGGAGCGCTGCTGGCCGCCCGCCGGCATTTAGCGGACGCTCCCTTTATCATGCTGTATAGCGACGTGTTGCTAGATTTAGACTTGACGGAGTTCTTACAGGCTCATCAGAACACTAAGGCAGCTATCGGAACAATTGCTCTGACATCAGTAGCCGACCCGTCCGCTTTCGGAGCGGTTAAACTACGTGGCACCCGCGTGGTGGAATTTTCGGAAAAGCCCCCGATCAGCGGCAGCGTTTCTCGCCTAGTTTTTGCCGGCGCGGCTGTTTTCGAGACGTCTGTCTTTAACTTCTTTCCGCGCAAAACCAAAAGTCGCCTGTCATTAGAACAGGATATGTTCCCGAAACTTATCGACCAGGGGCGGTTGTACGGCTATCCTTTCGAAGGCCAGTGGTTTGATGTTTCCACGCCTGACACGTACGAACAAGTTATAAAACAATGGGCGCGCTAAATCTTATGGCAGACGCCATAATATAAATTACAAAACTCAAAAACCAAGTCACAAACAAATACTAATAACTAATTTCTAATTTCTAAAATAGGTTGATTTGTATAGCCCAGGCTTAAAAGCCGGCAGACGCACCAATTTCACGTCCAGTTTACCCATTTGATCTAACAGCTGGCGCGTGGCTTTATCACTGGGCACCTGATCATAGCCCAAAGCCAAGATATCATATTGCAGCTGCTTTAATAGTTCATAGTTTTGGGGGTGAGAGTCTCCTAAAATAACTTGATCCACGTACGGCAATTGAGCGATCGCCTGCGCTCGCTCCCCTTCAGCTTGATAGGGGGAACGAGATTTCAAAGCAGCCATTGCCGCGTCGCGTGTTACAACCACTAACAACCAAGTGCCCAACTGGCGCGCCTGCTGCAGAAAATAATGATGGCCGGGGTGCAGCGGATCAAACGCCCCGAAGACTAATACTTTTTGCTCGGTCATATTGTTTACGGGGTGGGTAGAGGTGTGGGTGGAGGAATAAAGAGGCGCTGCCAGCCGATATAGGACTTAGAGCGGTATTGGAGACGATGCTGGCGTCCCTCATTAATACCTTGCAGCAAGTCTTCCTGCAAGACCGGGTTCTGATTGGAAACACCGGGAGGCAAGCCAACTTCCTGCTGCAACGGACGCCAGACATTATTAAATAACAGCCAGCCTAGCACTAGAGCAGCACAAGCCAAGAATACATAGAAAACAATAGAGCTGGCCAAGAAACGCAGGGCTGTCCGACTACTGTCCACTAGCCATGCCCGCGGTGCATCCCACCATGGTTTGTCACTGGGGTTGGGCATCGCGTATTTTTTGCAAATAAAAGGTTAAGTCAATAGTTAAACTGTGCTGGAGAGTTGGCACACCCGACGCCGCTAATTGGTCGGTGCTGTTTTCTAATAACCAGGATTTAATAACAACCAATTCCTCCCCGTGCTCAATATCATCAAGATAACCCAACAAGTCATCACTGTTACCAACTACTTTCACTATAAAGGCTAAAGGCACGATATCCGACCGGCCGCGCGAGGTAATAGCGGCTTCTTCTTTGATGTTGGCAATGGTCAGCGCTAAACCATGGCGCTCGGCTAAGCCTTCTAATTTTTCCACTGCTTGCGAAGAAAAATTTAGTAGGGGGAAAACATTAATCAAACTATCTAAAGCTGGCTGTTGGCTCACCAGCGCCTCATCAACAGCCCGCAGGCGAGCCCGCAGGTTGGCTAGTTGCTGGTTTTCTGTCCGCTTGATTTGCAGCGTCATAGCCGCCTGGTGTACAAAACGCCAGAGGAAAAATTGTCCAGCTAATAGCAGCAAGAGAGTCAACGCTGATACCAGCAGTCGCCTCTTATACCGGGTAGGTTTTGTTAAATCACTCATCTTTTTCCCGCAGAAACTTTTGATTAATCACAATACTGAAAGAATAGTCCGGATTGATGCGATCAATCAGATTGCTGTGCGGGGCAGTGAAACTGGCCACCCAGGGCAATTTATTCAGCCGCTCCGTAAAGGCAATGAGACTGGACCGACTGGTGGCCCGGCCTTGAAAATCCAGTCGAGCGGTACTGAATTGATCACCGGCCATTTTATTGATGGTAGTCCCCGCCGGCAACACCGCTAATAATTCCGGCAGAATCTCGGACCAGACGACTGGAGCAGTACTTAAGTCATAAAGTAATTTCAGTGCGGCGTTCTGCCGCGCTATTTCCTCGCGTTTGGCCTGGTAGCGCTCGATTTCCAGTTTTAGCTCACTACTAGCACCGCGTCCGCTCACAGCCGTCGCCGTATACAGGCCGCCCAGTGACAGCAACCCGCCACAAGTTAACACGAGCAAAGCAACTATCAGACGGTTAACGATCTTGACAACAATATTGAGGGTGACTTGCTGGTCGATGAAGCGCCGGCGCGTGGGAGGCAGTAAGTTTAATTCTTTGATCATATTTTACTAACGACTGCGGCGGCGCAGTGCCAGGCCGACCGCCGTAATAAAATGATTAGCATCTTGCGGAGAAAGAGGCGCTGGCTGCTCCTGGTCATTAAGACCGATATTAGCCCAGGGATTACCCATTTGCACGGGCAGGCCGACAAACACTTCACTGATCACTTCCTTGATTCCGGGCAGATTAGCCGCCCCGCCGGACAAAAGGACAGCGCGCACCGCGTCATCTTGCATTTGGGCGGTCATTTCTTGCACGGCACTCTTAACTTTTTTCAGCAGCTCTATTAGTGCTTCACGCAGGGCGAGAGAAACGCTAGCCGCCTCGCCGCCGGCCGGCTGGATCCCTACCAACATTTTTTTTTCAGCGGCGGCACGTGGGTCAATGTTAAGTGTCTGCGCTAATTTCTGCGTCAGGTCATCGCCGCCGATTTGGACGCTGGTAGTAAAGCGCAAGGCCCCACGGTCGAAAAAAATCACATTAGTGACAGTAGCGCCCAGATCTAATATTAAGACTCCGCGCACTTCCTCCGCCGGCTGCGGGAGGAGACTGCGGATTATCGCTTGCGCTTCCAGCTCCAGGGCAACTACCCGCAGGCCCACATTATCCAGTACTTGGACTAATGGATCGACAACATCACGCTGTACAGCTCCCACTAAAACTTGCCGCCGCTCGCCGCGGCCCGGCGGGGACGGCACCGCCTGCCAATCAAGATAGACTCGGTCTAAATCAAAAGGGATATGCTGGCGCACTGCCCACTGGACCGCTTCGTTTACATCTTGATCGGGCATGGCCGGCAGCTCAATCACCCGCACAAAAGACTGTACTTCGGGAATAGAAGCGACCACTTCCTGATTGGAAACCGGCCAGGGTGAGCATTTGGTTAAAGCTTGCTGCAGGGCGGTCGTCACTAGCGGTACATCTTGAATAACTCCGCGCCGCATCGCCTGCACCATTAATGGGTTCCAGCACACCGTGACAAGTTTTGGCGCGTCTGTGTCTGTGACTTCTGCTATTTTTATGGACCGATCAGAAATATCAATACCTACCATATGTTTCTGGTTAGCGATTATCAGAAAAGATTCCCGCCGGCACCTGTAAGGGCCGCTGATAGTTATTTTGCCGCTCTTCAATCCAAAGCTCTAGATAATCAATGCTAGCGGTTTGCAAGCGCTCGCGACCAGTAGGAACAGAGGTGTCCTGGTTCGCCGGAGCCGAAAAAAGAAATGACGTAATAATGCCAACACTTATGAGAGCTGCCACAATAAAAGTTGCCATGGTCAGCCAGTGAGTGCGGCGCAAAAATATGTGCTGGCTGGTAGCGGTGAGCCAACTGCGGATGGCCGACCAACGTGCCAGCCAGCTGGAGGTACTAGTCAATGATTGCTTCACGGTCATGGCGAGTTATCGGTGGCTAAAATAATATCCGCTTGCAAGGCCGCATCGGTGGTTGCGGCCGGCAGGCGGTCATCGACTGGTGCCTGGGCTTGGGAGCCCTGAGCAGTTTCTTGCGGTTTGTAGACTAACTCCCAAGAAACTAAGTGTAATAAATATGGCATGTGCTCTACACTGTACAATAACTGAACCAAGTTCTCTGGCTTCCCCACGGCAGTAATTTTTATTCTAACATTTTGAATTGGCCCACTGGCCACCTCCGGCTGGCCGGCAGCATTCGTGACCAGCTCCTCACCGATATCAGTAACCTTTAAAACGACAGACTGTTTCGTCCCCTCTTGCTCCATGGCTGTCACTACCCCGGCGACCGCATTGCGTTCCGGGACATAGCTTTTGATGCGCTGGATGTCTAGTTGCCGTTTAGCCAGCTCGGCCCGCGCCGCGCTGCTGTAAATTAGGTTATCGGGATTTTTTTCTAGTAAATGACGCTTGGCGCTGACTGATTCGTATAACCGGCTGGTCGTAATGTGTAAATAAGGCAACCCCGCTAAAATCAGCAGCAATATTATAAGTTTTAATACCCACAAACTAGAGATTTTCATAACTATGGCTGGCTGGCTGTTTCTTGACGGGTAATAGTAAAAGTAAAAGTCACATCTGGACCGCTGGCTAGGTTAGCTAATGGTGCTTCTAGTTGCTTAACCCACGGCAAAGCTTTCAATTTTCGTTCATAATCAACAATGGCTGGCCGCGAGCGCGTGCTGCCGGATATTACCAACACTGTGTTGACCGCACTAACCTCGGCTGATGAAGGTCGCAAACGAATAGCCGTCAACGCCACGTTGTTAGGAGCAGCTTTTAGGACTTCTGCTAGGCGCTGGGTCCAGGAAGGATTTTCTTTGGCCTGTTGGTCGATTGCTGTCAGTAAACGGTTGGCCTCGGCCACGCTTGTTCCTATTACTTTATCGTCTGCGGCCAGTCCGTTTATTTGGCTGTCTAAGTTGGCCATGGCCAGCCGCTGTTCATACATAATGCCGCTGTAGACACCCCCCACTAGCAAGCAGCTGACAACCACGGCCCAATATACTGAACTAAGACGCGCGCCATATAAACGCCGTAAGCGCGAGTGTTTCGCCGACGGCGGCAAAAGATTAATGTCCTCCTTCATACCTCCAAATAGTCCTGATGCTCTATAAAATCACTGGCCGCAGCGCCAGACCGAGGGCAGTGGTAAAACGTACCGATTCTTTAACGTCTAGGGGCGGTCGAGCTGCCGCTTTACCCGTCAGAATATTTACCCAGGGATTACCACGCTGCACATGAACATTGTCAAAATGTTTTATTAAGGCCGTGTCCAAGCCAGGCAAATTCGCCCCACCGCCCGTAATAATTATTTCCTTCACTTCGTGTGTGGCGTCGATGCTGTTGTAAAATTCGGCAATACCCCGGATTTCCATGGCTAGTTCTTCCATCGCCGGAAATAATTTTGTACCGAGGCGCGCTAATTCTTCTCGCTCTAGCTGATGTAAGCGGCCAACAGCAATGCTGCCATCTTGACTGTCGATTGTTTGGGCCAAGTTGACAATGCCCTTTTTTAAAGTAGCCGTAAAGCGCATGGCGCCATGGTCATGCACAACTACATTGGTGGCCGACGCGCCTACGTCCACCACCAGCAAGCCTTGTCGATCGCGGAGTTCAGCAGAAATTAACGATCTGACAATGGCTTGGCTCTCCAGTTCAAAGGCAGCGATATCGAGCTGTAGGGTACTGAGAGTTTCATAGAGTAAATCAATTACCTTTCGCTGAGCGGCTCCCACCTGTACTTCCCGCCGACCAGATTTAGCTCGGTGCCCCCCGCTTTTGAGATCCTGCCAATCAATATAGACAGTCTCCAAACCAAAGGGGATGTGTTGGGCAACTTCCCAGCGAACGGCTTCATTGATCTCATCATCGGCCATGGCGGGAATTTCCACTACCCGTAAAAAAGATTGGGTCTCTGGAATGGATACCACTACGGCATCGTCGACGCGCGCCGACAGGCGACACTGCTTAAAAGCTAAATGTATCTGCTCTTGCACGGCAGCAACATCAATTATCAAACCGTTTTTCATGATGGCATTTGGCAAAGTTGTCGAACAATAGGACAACAGCCGGTGCGATTTGTCGTTGGCCAATTGCACCAGTTTGATTGAGCGGTCCGATATGTCGATGCCAATCATAAATCAAGTATAAAGTATCACGTATCAAGTAGTAAGTATGACGCTGTTTCACTCAATT
>CAZUSC010000068.1:0-8575 GCA_964622915.1 uncultured Candidatus Saccharibacteria bacterium
GACAGGCGACACTGGTTAAAAACTAAATGTATCTGCTCTTGCACGGCAGCAACATCAATTATCAAACCGTTTTGCATGATGGCAGTTGGCAAAGTTGTCGAACAATAGGACAACAGCCGGTGCGATTTGTCGTTGGCCAACTGCACTAATTTAATTGAGCGGTCCGATATGTCGATGCCAATCATAAATCAAGTATAAAGTATCAAGTATCAAGTAGTAAGTAGTAAGTAGTAAGTAGGACGCTGTTTCACTCAATTTCTTGCCAGTTTTTTATGGTGAATCCGCCAGCCGGGCCGCTGCTAAACTGGGCATTGGCCAGACCGCTGTCATAAGTTACCGTTGCATTATTCTTTATGGTCATGGCGTAGGCGGTCGCTTCCTTCAGCGCCGCGTTATTTTCTAGTACTAACCTGCCGGCGCTGGCATATAAAATACCGCGCAGAGCACCATTGTTTTTCATATAGACGGCCGGCGAGCTCTCGTTAAGGCTGGAATTGGTGGATAGAAGCAGAACGTGGCTTGCACTGGTAGCATTGCACGTTTGAGTAGAAGAATTGTAGCCCTCCGAGCCGCAAATAATCAGATTATTTTCAACCGTCAGACGCCCATCGGTAAGAACCACTCCGCTTAAGGATCCATATAAAGGACTCAGTTGCAAGACGCTATTGTTTTTTAGCAATACATTACCGGTCACCCAGATTGTACCCGTTACTGTCAGACGAGCGTCATTCTCGATGGTCAAGTTCCCGTTAATTTTAACAGGTCCGAGTATAGCTGTGTCGGAATCATCCAGCGTCACGGAAGAAATCTCACCGCCGGCAGCCGCCGCTACCTTCCAGTCGGCAATTTGCTGATCGCTGATGGGTAGGGGCTGCGGCGAAGGATTGGGACTGCCCGGGTATTTTGTACCGCCGACGCTGGTAGTCTTAATAGTCTGGTAATACGCATCTACGCCAATAACGCTGCGTTCGATCTTATTGGCATGCGCGTCTGTGCCTACCGTCACTCCCTCCAATTCGTTGGCTCCGGCTACCCAAGCTTGTTCTGTAATCTCGGCATTATTGTCCCCATCAATGCTGCCGTTGGAGTATACGTTACCAATGACCTTGGCATTGTTAATCATGGTGAGCCCGCCGGCACCAACTTGCACTCCATAGAAAAAGCTAACGCCAGTTGTATTGCGCTCAAGTATAGTGGAGAGTTTACGTTTCCGATTATTAGTGTCTCCAGAGGAGGTAATAGTAAACTGTGAAGCCGCCTCTTCGATCCGGGTAGTTGCTGTACTGCTATCCAGTGTAATAGTGGTCGAAGGCTGATGGTCCAAATCTACGCGAACGAGGCGCAGCAGACCATCCTCAATACCAGCCTCGGCCACATAGTAGCTTTGGAGCGACCGGATAGAATCGGTCGCCGTCTTTTTATTGGCAAAAGTCAGGATATTGATGCTAAAAGCAATCAGTACGGTCACCGGCACCAAAATAATAAGCATGACCAGAGCCGCCTGCCCAGTCTGCCAGTGCCGACGATGGCCAAAAGGAGGATGACTATTCATACCCAGTAACAACTACTTGATCGCTTTGGCAAAGCAAAGCGCCAGAGAAATGTGGCAACAGATGAGTTCAATCTGATTCCAAAACAGTTCATAGATACGAATGGAATATAGTATCTCATTATCAAGTATTGTTACTGGGCATAGGCTCTTAGGGAAGCGGTGGAATAAAGAGTTACGACGGCCTCTGTAGCTGCGCCGCGCGCTTCCACAGTTAATTGCACTCTAACAGTATTTGGTGCGGTGGTAGACTCACTCGGGGTGGGAGAGGGACTTACGGTGGGTGAGGGCGAAGCTCCGTCAAGCTGGGTAAATACTAGGCTCGTGACTTTAACGCCTTCTGAAGTAATAAGCTGAACCGGCTGGCTTTCGCGCTTTACCGCCAGTCTCTCCCCATCAACATAGAAGTCTATGTAAGTGCTGGTTTCTCCGGTGGGAGCTTGGCCTGTTGTTTCTAGGGACAACTGACCAGGATGGGTACCAAAACTGCTGGTGGGATTATACACACCCACCGCATGGCGGGTTTCGTAGGTTATTATCGCCATAGCGCGCCGTGCGTCGTCGAGAGCTTGGGCCGTGGCCTGGGCCCGAGCATTAAAGCGTACCAGCTGAAAAACAAAGCCCGACACCGCCAGTGCAATAACAGCCAGCAGGGCGATGTAGGTAACCGCCTCAATCAAACCAAAGCCTTGCTGACTGGACATGTTAGTTACTTAGGAAATTTGTTAAGTAAGTTTCCAGGACAACCTGCTGAGTTGTACTTTTCTCGGACCAGCTGACTGTGGCTGTCACTTTCCTGGTGTTAACATCAATCGTGCCGCTGGCAGCAATGTTATCATTCACATCACGCAAAACATCTTGGATAACAATAGTACGGGTGAACAAGCCGTCGATTGTCCCCGGATTGGTTGTGGAGAGTGTCCAAGTACCGGTGGTGAGGGTCGGATAATAAGTGACGTTCGACAGCAGTGGAGTAATAGATGTATTCCAGCTCTGATTGCGCAGGGCACGCACGGCTTCTATGCCCTCCTCCGCTAAGTAGGCGGCTTCCACCTGGCGGGCGCTTACCTGCACCGAGATGGACGAAGCAATGGCAAATTGATAGACGGCGAACATGACAATGCCGATGATAGCGACAGCAATTACTATTTCAATGACACCCATGCCGGTTTGAGCCCCGAATGTCGGGCGTTGTAAGGAGGACTGTGAACGGCTTCCGGCATATTGTTTTTCAGGGACAGTGTCCTCCGCCCAGCAGGCGGAGCCACCTTCCTCTCGTCTCGTCGCTGTCAAGGCAACTCGCCTGACTCGGCCTGTGACAGACCGTGCCAACGAGACTCCGAGAGACCCTGCTAAACAAATGCCGAAATCCGCTTTTTGTCTTGTGGTTCGCGCTGTCATCATTGAATCTCCATTGTACCGCCCAGCGGGCCGACCGTGGCCGCGCCATCGGCCGCGTAGGCAACAATCTGCTGACTGTCAACTGAAATAGTTACCGCGGCCGTGTTAGACCGTCGGTCTCGATGAATTGATAGTAACGTACTAGCCGGCCCCAGCTGATGAGTATGAATACGTAATGTCTGATCTGTACCAGCCACACTGACAGTTCCTTGCCAATCGAAGACTGTTTTGCCGGCATTGAAATAATCAGCCATATTGATCGTGGCAATAACTGAACCGAAATCTAACTTCAGGGTTGTTGAATTCTGAATGCTGGCAGTGAGCGTAAAATGTGCGTGTCTGGTATCAACCAGTCGGCTATCCGTCAGCGCAGTTGACCCAGCCAGGCTAGCTTGCCCCGTAGGTAAAATTGAAATGGTGGTTGATTGCTCGGGAGTGTTCACCAGGCGCAAGCTCACACTGCCAGCCGATACAGTTGTTCCGGCTAAGCGATCAAAGACGACATCACTGCCCCCGCCCAGTGAAATATCATATATTGCTAATTTAGGCGGCAGAGCATTAACTTCGTTGTCGGCCGCTCCCGCGTTGTACACTGCGCCCTTAAATAGTACGTATTGATCACTAGCAAAATGCACTCCGTAATTACTGGCGCCTTCCGACGACAAAGTGCGGTCGCGGGCTTGATGGATGGTTGTCAGCAACTGTTGCGTGGCAGTTTGCAGATCAATACTATGCGCAAATGGGCGATAACTGACCGTGGCTAACGCCGCCAGGCCAGCCATAATACTTATCGCAATCAACACCTCGAGCAGCGAAAACCCCTCCGCCGCACATTCAGTGCGTGTCTTCATACTGTCAATAATACCACCTCTGCAAATTACCAATAACTAATTTCTAATTTCTTACTTTCTAGTTTATAGGTTTTAGTTTTTATTCTATTTGCTCCCACGATAAAAATTCATACTGACCAGAGGTTGGAAAATAAGGGGGCGGACCGTATAGCATGTGTGGGTCGTATGCTGACTGGCCAGATTTATAGCCGCTGACAACTTGGCCACCACTAACCCAGGCGGTGACCGGCACTAAGTTACTAGCAATCATGCCATAGCGAGTTATGCGAGTTTTTATAATGCTAGAGCCGCTGTTGTAGTAGCGGCGTCCAAACCGTCCCTTTTGGGCAATGTAGGCACCATCTAGTTTCAGCTGGTCCGGTGCAGCTGAATAGGGAATAAGAACATTGCGCTGTGCCACCGCCGCGAAGACAACACTGCCATCTTTGACATTGTTGTAACTTATATTGCCGTTGATGATTATATCAGCATTAGTAGACGGTAGATCAGGAAAACGCCCGGCCGCGATCGTCAAACGATCGTGCACTTCGCCATCAACCCAAACCGTGTCCTCAAAGAAAATAACGCCGTTGGACGGCACTGGCTTAGTTTCCACAAATGTCTGCTGATTAATATCGTGTGAGGTGAACTGCCAGCCGGTATCTTGGGCGTAAGACCAAAGAGAACTTTTTTTACTAGTCACCTTATAAACCGAGAAAGTGTTATTGCTGTTTAAGACAACGTGATAACCATAGGCGGATGAGGGGCCATAATACAGGCCGGCCGCTGCCGCTGCGTCCTTTATGGCTAGTAAATCGGAGGTGATGGCATTGTAATCAATGGGCGGAGAAGGAAATTGCCATAGGTCAGCAATGACGCCGGTTCCCCAAATACCAGGCTTAGTTAGGTAGTTACAGCCATGGTACGGTTGGCAAACATAAGTTTCTTTGGCGCTGGACATAATGCTGTCTGAAGTGCCGTCCATTCTGATCCCGCCATTTGAGTGAACATACCCTGATATTTGTCCGCCATACCATACATCGTTGTTAGTAATAGACGCAAAGCGAGCCAAGGATGGAATACCATAGCGCGCCTGCAACGTAACGTTGCGGTTGGTATCAGACAGTTGTCCGGTTGAAGAAATGAGCACGATGGTCGAACCGGGATCCGGGGCGGTAAATTCCAGGACATATGAACCGATAACGCCCGCCTGCTGGTCCTGAACCGAACGTGTTTCGGCTTCAAAGTTATCTGGCTCATGCGCCAGCCGCCAGCGCGCGTAGTTAAGTCCTGCTTCGGCTACCTGAAAGGCCGTTTCATCGCGCGACTGCAAAACTCCTTGATTATACTGGCGCCCCGTCAGGCCAGACAAGGCAATAAAAATAACTGTAAACATGGTCACAAAGACCAAGGTCATTATCAAAATACTGCCGGTACTTTTCTTATGTCTCCTCAGCTCGTGCATGATTATACTGTAGCACTAACCACTTAAACCTTCGGCCCAACCGTGTCGACCCAGTAACTATATCTTCACCGCCAAGAGGGCAGCCAAAAAGTAAGCGACTGCCAGGCCGCCAGCGGCCAACCATACGTTAAGGGACTTAAGAAAATAAAAAATATGATTAGGGCCACGACACTGGCACCATACAATAATTTAGAGCGGGCAAGTATTCCCGGGTAGCGGCGATCCCACCACCATAGCCCTGCCAACAAGGAAAAAATAAGAGGTGTTAAGTAGTGGTACAAAAATAAAGCGCGCGGTACCCGCCAAAAAGGCATAAAAGCAATGAAATAGGCGGCAAAAAAGATCCAACCGCCTTCTTTCATAGCCCGCTGCCTCGCCTTCACAGATACTAAAGTGGAAAAAACCGCCACAATAAAGAGCAGTGAACTGCCCCACCAGACAATTGGGTTGCCCAAGAAATATATTTGTCCACCATTTGCCCCCACCCAATAAAATATCGGGCGCAGCATGACTGGCCACGTCCACCACTTGCTGCTATAGGGGTGGCTCTCTGTTAAATAATAATTGGCGGATAGCATTTGCTGGTTTACTTTGATCACATCTTGCACAAAGTTGCCGGTGGGGATGCCCCACACATCGCCGGAACCAGCATTGGTAAGCAGCGCAAAATGAATAAACCATCCTAATAAGTAAACCGCGGCTGCACTGACCGCGATTATTAGTCCAGATAAGATCACCCGACCAAGATTGCGGCTTGTAATAAGCTGGTGTACCAGCAGCACTCCTAAAATGGCCAGCGCGGACAGGCCAGTTAATTTAATGCCGACCGCCAGGCCAGCCAGTGCGCCAGCTATTACTATCCAGCCAATTTTGCGGCGGCCGTTATTAGATTGCACTGCAAGCAACCAAGCTACCAGAGCTCCCAGCGTGGCACCTATCAGCAGGCTATCGAGAGAAATTAGCCTTGATTGGACTGTGAGAGCATTATCAAAAACCAGAGCCAGACCAGCTAAAAAAGATACTTCCACCGACGTATTGAGTTGCCGCAACAAAACAAAGGCCAGCACAGGAATAAGCGAGCCTACCACTGCCGGCAGAAAACGCAGCGCCACAAAAGTTATGTCGGGGTAAACTTCGCCGATATGATCGAAATCAAATCCGCCGCGGTAGCCGCCTAAATACGCTGCCGCTGCTATCAATAACTTTCCGTGCGGAGGATGAATATCGAAAATCCGCTCATGCGAACAGCAATAAGCTGTGACAAACTTACCAAAGTGCACTTCATCAAACACGACCTGCTGGGGATACCACACAGCAGTCATCCGGGTTAGCAAACCTAAGATAAGAATTAGCAGCGCTAATTTGTGTTTGATAATTAGACGTGTCAACACAGCTACTAGTATAACCCTACAAGTTTTTCACCCGGAAATCGTCAAACCTCTGACTGTCAACATCATCTGAAGGTGAAATCACGGCGCCAATACCCAACCCAGCCTTGCCGGCGGCAGTGATGCCAGTATCCGTTACCGACCGCATTAGCACGCCATCATCATAGAAGCTAAGGGTGCTGCCGTTAGCCACAAACTTCACTACCGAGCCGTTAGCCGGCCCGTTAAAGGCGGAGCCGAGGGCGGTCCAAGTACCGCCGACTTTTTTATAGATCTGACCGCCGCCGGCCGCACTATTAAACCTGACCGCATACATGTTGTTAGCGTCCTGAATCCGAGCAGCCATGATGGTGCTGAAATCGCCGATTTGAGCATTAACAACGGTAAGCTGGACTTCATAGTTGGCGGCATAGACTGGGGCGTCGGCCGTATATAATGTTCCAGCAGAAAACCCAGTCTGACCGCCGGTGCAAGTAACATTTCCTCCGGCCGTGCCATCTCCACAATGCAATATCTGCGCGTAGTTTGGTGTAGTAATAAGTTTAGTCCAGCTGGTACCCACTTCAGGTGCGTGAAAATAGAGTTCTGTGCCATTGAGGCCACTGAAGGCGTCGGAGAAAATTGTACCAGGCGGCAGGGGGGGTGTTGGGGATGGGGGGGGTGTACCCGAGACATAATTAAAGGTGATACCCCGCACATAATCGAGTGCACTGTTACTTGTGCCATAAGTTATGATCGGCTGATAGGATACTGAATAAACACCCTGACCCACCGCTCGTTGCGGGCAGGTGGAAAGTAAAACATTAAGATCATCGCCTAAACACAACTGGTTAACAGGCACCACGTCGGTCATGTAAAATTTATTGTCGCCCGATTGGCCGACTAAAATTGGACCAATCCAGGCATACCAT
The DNA here is from genome assembly GCA_964622915.1 of uncultured Candidatus Saccharibacteria bacterium. Classification (GTDB taxonomy): domain Bacteria; phylum Patescibacteriota; class Andersenbacteria; order UBA10190; family UBA10190; genus CAZUSC01. Next base: position 7,545 of record CAZUSC010000068.1, read on the forward strand.
CCGGGAGTATGGCCTTCGAAATCAGTAGCCTGCAAGTAGTTAATATTAGTATAATAGCCACTATAAGTCTGAAGCCGTCCGTCATTCAAACTATTAACAGGCATAACCTCCGTACTGCTGCTGCCATCGGTTGGATTGGTGATTGTTACTTCGGCCAGAGTGCCGGCTAACGGATTATTGGGATAATCAATGTCAACCGGCCAGAAACGCGTGTTGGCGCCACCGCCAGCAGAGGCAAGGGTGGCCCGTGGTGTTACTACTGTGTTCACTTCCGCGATTCCCGGCGATTGGTTGGGCGTAACATCTATCAACAATGTAATGCCAATACGCTTGACATTACTGGACCGCGCGTCGGCGGACGCAATAATCCCGTCGGCGGCGTCATAGTAGGTAAACAGTTTCTTGTTTTGAGAGATGTTTCTAACGCTGCGCGCCAAAGTGAGAACGATTTCTGGCGCGCCTACTCTGGTAATGCCAGCTTTGATGGCATTATTCTCTATAAACACCCGGCCGGTGTCCAAAGAGTTATCATCATCAATATCGCTATAAAACTTTATCTGATTATCTCCAGCCTCAATCAACCAATTGGCTCCCTGCGCTTCCCGAATGCGATCACTGACTTTGTCTAACTGTAAGCGCGCATCTTCCGTCGTTAAAACCTGCTCGAACTGCTCGCGATTAATATTAATTCCTCGCCCCAAAAAAACTGTGGCAGCGGCGATCAGAATCGAGCCCACGGCGATGCCAATCAGAACTTCCACTAAGGTTAGTCCTGTGCGTTTTTGGTAGGCTATCATAAACAGGACCAATAGTTACTATAGACTGTGATAGATCTTAATGTTAACACGGTCGGCTTCATCTTGCTTTTACAAATTGGTTACGCGGAAATCATCAAATTCCTGCTCGTCAACATCATCAGTAGCTGTAATAACGGCGCCAGCACCTAAGCCAGCCTTGCCGGCGGCAGTGATGCTAGTGTCCGTTACCGACCGCATTAGTACGCCGTCATCATAGAAGCTAAGGGTGCTGCC
>CAZUSC010000069.1:0-5000 GCA_964622915.1 uncultured Candidatus Saccharibacteria bacterium
AATACAATAAGTTGCGATATTGACAGAAATGGGGTATGGTGGATCGCTATGCCCAGTAACAATTTTTGGAAATTGGATATTAGTAATTGGAAATTAATTTAGAGGTATGCCCATCAAAACATCTGTTGTGGCCAGTAAGCCGACTGCCGTTAAGGGGGATGTTTTGGTTTTGCCTGTTTATCAAAATTCCAGCCTCGATGCGCGACTGCCGGCCGCAGCGCGGCGAGAAATCCAGGGGCAAATGCGCAAGCTCAAATTTACCGGTCGTTGGGGGACTACGGAAATACTACCGGCCCCGGCCCGGCTGCCCTATCAACTAATAGCCGTAGTAGGCTTGGGTAAACAGCGCGATCCTGTCACTTGGCGAGCGGAGGGTTGGCGGAGGGGACTGGCCAAATCAAGCCAGGAAGCACGTCACCGCTTGGCCCGCAGCTTAGTGGTTCTGTTGCCCATGGTTGATGGGGCGGCCTTAGCCGCCGCAGGATTAGAGGCAGTCACGCTAGCCGATTATCGTTTTACAGAACACAAAAGGCGTCTGGCACAGGAACAAAAAATCCGCTCCTTGCGCCAAGCCATTTTTTTAAGCCCCCCCGATCAGCTGGCGGCCATTCGCGCCGCAGTCAAGCAAGCGCAGGAAGTTTTAGTCGGAGTAAGTTTTACGCGTGACCTGGTTAATCAACCAGCTTCACACATTACTCCCCGCCATTTGGTAGCGTTGGCTAAGTTACTAGCCAAGAAATCACCGCGCCTGTCCGTCAAGATTTTGAATCGGCAGCAAACAGCCCGGGCTGGCTTCAGTGCTTTTCTGGCCGTGGCGCGCGGATCAGCCGAAGAGCCATATGTGATTCATCTGCAATATCGGCCCGCCGGCCCGCCGAGAAAAAAAATAATCTTGATCGGCAAAGGGGTAACTTTTGATTCAGGCGGGCTTAGTTTAAAGCCGGCCCAATACATGGAAAGTATGAAAATTGATATGGCGGGAGCGGCTACCGTATTAGGCGTGTTTTCTGTCCTGCCGTATTTGAAGCTCGATATAGAAGTACACGGCATTATTGCCGCTTGTGAAAACATGCCGTCCGGCAATGCTTATCGGCCTGGTGATGTGCTGATCGCGAAGAATGGTAAAACCATTGAGATCTTCAACACCGATGCCGAAGGACGGGTAACATTGGCTGATGCTTTAAGTTATGCCGTGGAGCAAAAGCCGGATGTCATTATTGACATTGCTACCTTAACCGGCGCTTGCATTGTGGCGCTCGGCGATACCTATGCTGGTTTGTGGAGCAACCGGGCTGATTTGCAAGACAAGCTGCTGGAAGCGGCCGTGCAGGCCGGGGAAGGGTTAGTGGCTTTCCCCTTACCGGAGGAATATCGCTCGACTATTGAAAGCAGAGTTGCCGATGTGCGCAATACGGCCACAGTAAATAGCGGCGGGGCGGTCACAGCGGCCTTATTCCTACAGGAATTTGTGAACAATCTTCCCTGGGCGCACCTGGATGTGGCCGGACCCGTGTATGCAGAGCGGCCGATGCTACCTTATTACACCTATGGTGCGACGGGATACGGCGTACGCACACTGGTGCATTTTTTGCAGAAATATTAGTCCCGTTGGAGACAAGTCGCCCCGCGGCGGCCTCTAACAGAATAAATGGCTCTTAGGGGCGTTTGAGCCGTTTGCAGGAAGGTTATTGAACTGACATAGTGGAGGGGTGTTAAGTGGCGATTTAAAAATTAAAGAGCAGGTTGATTTAGCTCCTCTGACCACCATTCATTTAGGAGGTCCGGCGGCGCATTTGGCGGCCTGTACCAGTCCGCCAGAAATAATTGAGGCTCTTAATTTTGCCCGTGCCCGCCAGTTGCCAGTTCACATACTAGGCGGAGGCAGTAATACAATTTTTTTGGATGCTGGCTTTGCTGGCCTCGTGATTCGTATCGATATCCGAGGTATTCATTGGCTAAAGAGGGGATTAGTAGAAGTAGGAGCGGGAGAGCCGTGGGATGATTTTGTGGCGGCAGCTCTTGCCCGTAATCTTGCTGGTATTGAATGTTTGTCGGGTATTCCGGGTTTGGTAGGAGCAACCCCCATCCAAAACGTCGGCGCCTATGGGCAGGAAATAGCCGAAACTCTCGTACAAGTGCGCGCCATGAATATTGATACCCAGCAAATCGTGGAGTTTAATAATAAGGACGTTCAATTTTCGTATCGCCACAGCCGGTTTAAAGGCATTGATGCCAATAAATACATTATTACGCACATAGTCTTGCAGTTAAGACGGGGGGGTCAGCCCGCTGTTCGTTATCCAGAGTTGGCCAAGAAACTTGCCCAATCAGAGGACAAATCACCGACGTTACAAAATGTGCGCCAAGCAGTATTAGCACTGCGGGCAACCAAGTCTATGGTCGTCCGCGCCAGCGACCCGCACTCGCGTTCCTGCGGTTCTTTTTTTACAAACCCGATAGTAACGGCCGAGCAGTTGGCAGCTGTTAAAGCACGCCTCAACCAAGCGGATCAACTAGCGATGCCAGTGTTTCCGGCCGGCCAGGATTTTAAATTGTCGGCGGCGTGGCTCATCGAGCGCGCCGGCTTTACTAAGGGTGAGCGGCGGGCTGGTGTGGGAATTTCGCCCAATCATATATTAGCGCTAGTAAATTATGGCGGGACGACCGAGCAAGTACTGGGCCTAGCCGCTGAAATTGAGGCCGCCGTTCAGCGCAAACTAGGCATCACCTTGGCGCGTGAGCCGATCGTGGTGTCTTAACTTTTCTTAGGGGTGGCGAGGGACGAGGATTTTTGCGCCGAGCGATAAGACAAAAAAAGCGGATCCCACCAAGACAATGGCCGGTCCGGAAGGAATAGACACCCAGGCGCTGACGGCCATGCCGACGACAACGGAGACGAGGCTGATGGCAATACTAAGACCAAACATGCTGGCCAGAGAGCGCGCGACATTTTGGGCACTGGCTGCCGGAATGATGAGCAGGGCAGTCACTAAAACTATACCGATAAATTTTATCGTGACGGCAATGACGGCGGCGAGCAGCAAGAGAAAGAGCAGTTCATAGCGCGCTACCGGAATGCCTTCAGCGCGGGCTAATTCTTGATCAACCGCGATGGCGACCAGCCCTTTGCCGGACCAGGCCAGAATAGCTATGACAATAGCGGCAATAATGAAACTTAGTAACACATCGCCGCTAGTCACAGTTAGTATGTTGCCGAATAAAAAACTGATTAAATCGGCCTGATAGCCGGGTGTGATACTGACTAAAATAACACCCACGGCCACTGAAGCGGAAAAGAAAACTCCCAGCAGAGTATCAATTGATAGGCGGGAGATGGAGCGCACGCCGGCAATGCCTAGTGCCACCAACAAAGCAAAAATTAAGGCGGCCACAAACGGATTAATATTAAGTAGTAAGCCCAGCGCAATGCCGGCCAGGGCAGAGTGGCCGATCGCATCAGAGAAAAAGGACATCTTCCGTAGCACAACCAGCACGCCCAAAGTTGCCATCAGGCCTCCTAGTACAATTCCGACTATGAGCGCCCGCTGAAAGAAAGGAAAAGTGAGTATCTCAAACATAAATTTCAGTAGCTAGTAATCGGTAACGAGTAACCAGTAACTGACGATTAACAGTTATATGCGTACCATATATAGCTTTCATTTTTGTACTCGTTACTAGTTACTAGGTACAAGTTACTTTTAGGTTTTGTGTTCATGATGATAATGGCCGATAGGGGTGCCGTACATATTGGCCAGAATCTCATTTGTCAGCACTTTATGTGGTACTCCGACACACAGCAACTGTTTGTTTAAGCACAATACTTGTGTGGCGTACTGCATCACTACATCTAGCTCGTGGCTGACTAGCACCATGGTGAGATTTTCTTTTTCCCGCAGGCGTTTTAGCAACACGTAAATAGTTTCCTGTCCTTGAACGTCAATACCGGCGGAAGGTTCGTCCAGCATTAGAATTTTTGGATGGTCCATCAGGCTATAAGCAATCAGCACCCGTTGCAGCTGTCCGCCGGACAAGTAGCTTATTTTTTGTTCCAGCCAATCGTACATGCCGACAGTGCGCAGTAGTTCGTCTCGCCGGGCTTTTTCCTGGGCAGACATTCCCAACAGGCGCGCTGATTTTAGAGCGAAAAGTCCCTTAATGGTCAAAGGAAAATCCTGATCGAAGTGGAATTTTTGGGGGATATACGATATCAGCCGGGCTACTTGACTGTATTGTTCGTGGGGGGTACCAAAGATACTGACTGTTCCGCTGCGCTTGGGCAGCAGTCGCAAAATACTTTTTAGGAGAACGGATTTGCCGGCGCCATTGGGACCAATAATTGCGGTGGTCGATCCAACCGGCACGGAAAAACTGATGGGGTCAATAATGGTGTGACCGCCTAAAACTACAGATAAATTATGAACTTCCAGCGCCGGTACATCCTGGTTGTTCTCATCCATAACGTTCACTATATCGTAGTTAGGTTGTAGGGAGTAGGTTATAGGTTTTAGGTTCGCCGCGTCGTCTACCACCTACCACCTACCACCTACTAACTACTACCTACAACCTATTCACTCGACCGAGTTGTTTTTTCTTCCTGGCGCAGAGCCTGAATAGTATCGCGCAGGCGGGCGGCGCGCTCGAACTCTAGATTCTGGGCCGCCAGTTGCATCTTGTTTGTTAAGTCTTTGATTGCCCGCTCGATCTCTTCTTTGGGAATTTCGGCGACGTCAATCTCTTCAGCAATTTCACCCTGTCGATCTTTGAAATAGGTAGCGCGAATTTCTTTGCTGATTGATTGAGGTTTAATATTATGCTTCTTATTAAAGGCTGCCTGCAGCTTACGGCGTCGCTTTGTTTCAGCAATGGCTCGCTGCATTGAACCGGTCACTCGGTCGGCATACATAATAACTTGGCCGTCGATATGCCGGGCGGCACGGCCCATGGTTTGTATTAAAGATGTTTCAGAGCGCAAATAGCCTTATTTATCGGCATCCATTATG
>CAZUSC010000070.1:0-20202 GCA_964622915.1 uncultured Candidatus Saccharibacteria bacterium
GCTTGCCAGACAATGCCCAGAAGGTATTTCAGGGAAAGATTTTTTCTGTCTGGCAATGGGAGCAGCGGCTTTTTGATGGGACAAGCAAAACGTATGAGGGAATTGAACGTAAAGACAGTGTATTAGCTGTCGGAATTCTGCCAAGTAAGAAAATTCTTATAACACGCGACGAGCAGCCGCATCGCGATCCGGTTTTGACGCCAGCCGGGGGCGGCGTCGACGAGGGAGAAACTCCTGACCAGGCCGCCGCCAGGGAATTTTTGGAGGAAACTGGATATAAAATTGGCCGGCTTAGGCCATGGTTTTCCTACCAGCCCGCTCCCCGGGCAAGATATAATGTCCATGCCTTTATTGGATCTGGTCTAAAAAAAATAGCTGATCCGCAGAACTCAGCGGGTGAAAAAATCACCTTATTAGAGTACTCATTTGATGATTTTCTAGAACTTGGGAAGAATCCAGAGTTACGGAACTGGCAGCTTAGAGTAGTTTTATTGGAAGCGGTACTTGATGATAGTAATCGTCGGGAACTGGAAAAATTATTTTATGAATAACAAAGACTTGCCAACACGCACCCGCATCGCTCCCAGCCCGACGGGTAATCTCCACGTCGGCACTGCCCGCGCCGCCTTATTCAATGAATTATTCGCCAGAAAAGCCGGCGGCCGGTTTATCATTCGACTAGAGGACACCGATCCTGCTCGCTCCAAACCAGAATATGAACAGAACATCTTGGAGGGTTTTAAATGGCTTGGCCTGCAATGGGATGAGGGTCCGGACATAGGTGGCTCTTATAGTCCCTACCGTCAGTCGGAGCGAATACCAGAGCATCAGCAGGCCTTAAAGGCTCTCCTGGAGCAAAAAAAAGCCTACTTTTGCGACTGCCCCCCGAGAAAAGAAGGCGATAATGGCCGGCATGAATGTTCCTGTCCGGAGAAGAGTATCGCCGAGGGTGTCATCAGACTTAAAGTTGCGCCTGCTGATATTTCCTTTACCGATCTGATTAGGGGAGAGGTGAGCGTGCACACGGATAGCTTTGGCGGGGATTTTGTTATCGCCCGCGCCTTAGATAATCCATTATTTCACTTGGCGGTGGTAGTAGATGATGCCGGCATGCAGATCAGCCATGTTATTAGGGGAGAAGACCACCTGCCTAACACCATCAAACATATTTTACTGCAGGCCGCGCTTGGTTATCCGCGTCCGCACTACGCTCATTTACCGCTCTTACTCGATGAGCACCGGCGCAAACTTTCCAAACGCCGTAACGAAACCAGCCTCTTGGCCTACCGAGCAATGGGCATATTGCCCGAAGCAATGCTAAATTATCTGGCCTTGCGAGGGTGGAGCCCCAAAAACGATCAAGAAATATTTAGCCACCAGGAATTAATTAGCCATTTTTCACTGGGTGGCGTGCAAAAAGCCGGCGCCATTTTTTCGTTAACGAAACTACTCTCGGTTAATAAGCATTATATCAGCCAGCTGCCCGCCGCGGAGCTGTTGCGGCGCCTGCAAGAATATTTACCATCTTCAGGGGCTGACGGCGACTATCGGGGATTAACCCCAGAGGCATACTGGCTGGAAGCCATAAAAACGGAAGCACCGAGAGTAAGCACTTTAAAAGAACTGCTGAACGCGATGTACTTCTTCCGGCCCGAGTGGCCGGGGGATTACGCGGCCAACATATTAATTTGGAAGAAAAGTGATCATGGCAAAACAGTGGTGATCTTGGATAAGTTAATAACTAAAATTAAATCCATCGCCGATGAGGATTTTAATGCGCCGGCGTTGCAAACAAATCTATTACAATGGATCGATGAGGATAGTTTGGGTAGGGGAGATACGCTGTGGCCCCTGCGAGTGGCCCTAACGGGGCAAGCCACCTCTCCGGGCCCCTTTGAAGTGGCTGGTGTCCTGGGCAAGACAGAGACCCTGGCGCGCCTTGCGGCCGCGCGTGATAAACTAAAGAAATAAGAGTATGGCTAAGCAAAACAAGTGGCTTAAAGTCATTTACATTATCATTACCATTCTCATCATTTTTGGCATGGTGGCGTTCTCTTTTGTGTAAAAAGGCTTGTTCTGGCTGGATTGCTTGGTTCGTGTCATAATTAGGCCGTCTAACAGCTAAAGATGCTTATTTGGTGTGCTTATCTGTATTTCCCGCAAAATTGTCACTGCGTTAATCCTAGTACCGCTAATTTGTGCGGCACCAGCGTTAGCGTGGGCTAAAACGATTGAAGAGCTCCGACTAGAGCTCAATGACAAAAGAAAGTCGCTACAACAGACAGAAGAAAATATTAAGAAATTCAAGGAAGACATCCAAGCTAAAAGACAGGAAGCCCGTACCTTGGAAGATCAAATCGGCCTGATTGACGACAGCCTGACAGAAATTCAGCTTAATATTGCCCGCACCAAAGCCGAGATTACCGCCACAGATGCGGAAATTGAAGCATTAGCCGAAGAGATTCTTCTCAAAGAAGAAGAGATTGGTCGTCAAAAAACGATTTTAGCGGAGTATATCCGCATGCTCAATCAATACGATCAACAATCCAGCGTCACAATTTTTTTGAAATACCAAACTTTCTCGGAAGCCCTAACAGAATCTGCCGCTATCAAAGAGTTGCAAAACAGGGGACAGGAAACATTAGTCCGTATTCAAAATCTCTATCAAGAGTTAGTCACGAAGCGCCGTGAGCTCAATGATTTCAGACAGTCGCTGGAAGCGCTGCGCATCAAACAGCAACAGCAGGAAAACGCCTTAAGCGCGCAGCGGACTGCTAAACAACGTATTCTAGAACTCACAAGCGCTCAAGAAGCTCAGTATTCCAGTCTGCTGTCGCAGGCGCAACAAGCCCATAAAGACGCTGAGGCAACTATTAAGGCCTTGGATGCGACAATTCGTGAAGAGCTGCGCCAACAGGGCATCGGTAATTTGCCGTCGGTTGGAATTCTAGACTGGCCGATAGACCCAATCTTTGGCGCCTCCTGCGAATTTCATTGTGCCGGCTACCCCTATGAATACCTGATTGGTCCGCACTCCGGCCTGGACCTTCCTACCTATGTGGGGACTCCCATCAAAGCCCCCGCCGACGGGTATGTTGCCCGCACCTTTGATTCCGGCGGGGCAGGCTACAGCTATGTTCTACTAATTCACGGCGATAATGTTTCTACTGTTTACGGCCATGTTTCTGGCTTTGCGGCGAATGAAGGACAGTTAGTCACGCGCGGCACGGTTATTGGTTATACCGGCGGCGCACCGGGCACAAGGGGAGCGGGATTATCCTCCGGTCCGCATCTACATTTCGAGGTGCGGCAAAATAATCTTCCGGTTAATCCACGCAACTTCTTATAACCATGCCCCATGCCTGATCCGGATAAAATCTTTGAGTGGTGGGTAGTGAGACTGTCTTTATTGTGGGGGCCTTTCTACGCCATTTTTTATATTGCGCGCTTGCTGTGGCGTGAGCTCCGCCAAAAGAAATGATCACTGTATTAACGACATTGCTGCCGTATTTGACCAGTCTAATAGACGGGCCGAGCGGCTGGTACACAGCCGCGGCCGTCGTTATTATTGGCTGGCTATTCATTAGATTTATCTTCAAGAAAATTAAATGGTTAATTATTATCGCCCTCGTTCTTATTTTGGCAGGAATCGCCTACGGTAAATTATTTTTCGCTACGGCGAACTATCTGCCCCAAACTCCGGCCATTATTAAAGGCGCTGATAGCATCAACGTACTGCGTTTGTTTATTCCGGCACGGCTACGTTGATACTTTTAGCTAATATCCAACCGAGCGGGCTGGTAGGGGACTAAATAGTCCCCCGGCGGCTTATGTGCGGAATGTACATTTAGCGACGTTGCCTATTATTCTGATGTTTGTAGGCCGGCCCGTGAAAAATAAAGCGCAAGGATAATGTGCTGCAACATATTCATGCACACAGTAGCTGAAAAAACTTACGACATGTTACTCATCTAATTAAATGAGCGGTAAATCATTGAAGAGGCGCCAGTAAAGTAACTTCGAGGCCAGAAGTTGGAATGACTGTAATTAGGACGTTAAATTTATTAAAGTTACAGGTACCAGGATACCTGTAGTGTTTGTAAAAACAGCACAGCTAATTTAAATGAATAATTTTTTAGAAAATATCGTGACAATTGTATCAGAAGAGTGAAGGGGGAAAATTTTATCGTGAGTAGGGAAGAGACCCGAGGGGAGCGTGGATAGTGGCCGACAGCTATATATGCATAAAAGCCTAAGAAGATAATATGTACGCAGCACGGCAGAAATAAATCAAATGTCGCGCAATGTACCTTTTGCGACTAACCCCAGTTTCATGGGAGTTTTCCACAGACACGAACATAAAGGATACTAGTGTCAATGTTAATAATTTATCCAAGTAATATGAATCTACATTACAAATCATTATTATTCTTTTTTTCGCCTGCATTGCTCTTATCTATCTCGTTCCTCTCTCCCCTGTTCTTGTCCTGATCATGTGTAAGCTTTCGTCAAGGGGGTTTAGTTACATTCGCTCTGGAGTGCCTTTATTACCCTACTCTCCTATTAGTTGACAAAAGTAGTAAGTGTTATATAATAAATATATCACTTTATCCCTTTATCTATTGTGCATTTGCTAGGAGAGTACCCGGCGGCCTGGGCCTGTGCACTGGTAGCAAACCAGACCTGGTTTTCCTCCTTGATACTTTTAGCGGCTGCGCAACTCACATGATGAAAAAGCGTGGAGTTAACGCTAGCGACAAATTGCTTCTCCCCTGCCTCGTTGCTTGCTCCCGCTACTTGCGACGGGGCCACCGTTGGACGGCTGGCAATACCTTCATCGCGTAATACTTCCAATTGTTGCGCTGATCCCCCGGCGCTGGCTGCGCTACCAGTAGGCTCTCTGTCAATAAAAACAATCGGCTGGGCGGCATAATAGGGTGAAGTAATATGCCCCAGCAACCAACCACCCACGAAAACTAAAACGGCTATCAGCAGTTGGTTAATCCGCCGTTTATTTTTCTGGACAGCCGCCCAAAGTGAGGTAAGATCAAACATTCCCTATATAATACAATAAAGATGCCTCATTATATTTTCTTCTTAGGACGCCACCCGGCACTGGCTGCTAGCGAGTGTTGGGCCGTCCTGCAACGCTATAATTTATCGGCGGAGATCTTAGAGGCCGACCAATACAGCCTCACAGTCAAGATAAAAGAAGCCCTGCCCCCTTCCCTACTAGCGCAGCTCGGCGGCACCGATCGAATTGGTGAGGTCGTAGGTGAATGGGCCAACTGGCCGACCGCGGAACAAATTCTGGCCGTCTGGCCAGCCTTACCGCCAAAATGGCGGCTGGGCTTGGCCTCGTCTGTGCCAGGGCAGAATATAAAAAAATTAGCCATAGAAATAAAGCAGCTAGCCCGCGGTCGGAGTTCGCGGCTTAAATTTATTTTGGCCGCACCGGGCGCCGCGCGTCTCAATGCTGCCCAAGTACTATTTAATAGCTTGTATAAAGAACCCAATGCAGACCTAACGATTAAACCGGCTAATGGCAAATTCCAGTTGGTCAGGACGCGGCAAGTGCAAGACATTCAGCAGTATGAATTGCGAGACACTTTGCGGCCGGCGCGCTCCCAGAAAGTCGGAATGCTCCCGCCCAAACTGGCGCAGATCATACTCAATCTGGCTTTGGCTGCTGCACCCACCACTACCAATACGGTCACTATTCTTGATCCCTTTTGCGGTATGGGTACGGTCTTGCAAGAAGGCTGGCTGATGGGTCACCGGATGATTGGCAGCGACATAAATGAGGAGATGATTAACGCCTCAACAACCAATCTCGCCTGGCTGCAACAAAACTTTTCGCTCGATCCATTATTGGCCCCGCGGCTTTATACGCACGACGCAACACAAACCTTTAGCCAGCCGGCCCGTGAATCCGTGGATGCGGTAGTGACCGAGCCATTCTTGGGACCGCCTTTGCACTCTCCCCTTTCCCGCCGCCACTGGGAAGATACTGTAAACCAGTTATCCCGCCTTTATATCGCTTTCTTCGCTAAAGTCCGGCCGGTTTTAAAGCCCGGCGGAGTTATTCTTTTCCTGCTGCCTACAGTGCGCCTGGCTGGTAGCGCACCGGCTGTTTTCACTCCCCTACCGCCCTCGCTGCTTGACGCCATCGGCAAAACCGGCTATTCTCTCAAACATCTTCCTCTTGAGGATATGGCTCGACACTACAAGGCAACGGAGCGTGGCACGCTAATTTATGCCCGGCCCGACGCCCAAGTGGCCCGAGAAATCACCCTGTGGGAAAAGGTGTAAAAAGCAAAAAGTTACCGTTTCTACTAACTACAAACTACTCACTACTAACTCGAAACTATGGCCCATAAGAAAGCAGCCGGCTCCACCCAATTAGGACGGGAGTCGGAATCAAAAAGACTGGGAGTGAAAATTTATGGCGGGCAGCCGGTTAAGGCCGGCCAAATCATCATTCGCCAGCGCGGCACCACGTACCGACCTGGCATTAAGGTTCGGCAAGGCCAAGACGACACGCTTTATGCAGCCATAGACGGCACTGTGGCTTTTAAGCGTAAAAAAATAAAATCATTTACCGGACGACTGGCCTCGGCCACCTTTATTCACATTCAATAGCCGCAAAAACCCCGCCCCGCCCGCCGGGTTTTTTGTTATTGTCCGCTAGCCGCCTTTATAAAAGCGTTAAACAGCGGATGGCCCGTCAATGGCCGCGACGTGAATTCTGGGTGAAACTGAACTCCAACAAACCAAGGGTGGTTGGGCACTTCCACCACTTCCACCAGACTATTATCCGGCGTGGTGCCGGCGATTCGCAGACCCGCCTGAACCAGTTGGTCTCGAAAATCATTATTAAACTCGTAACGGTGCCGGTGCCGCTCACGGATATTCGCTTTACGGTAGGCCTGATAGGTAAAGGAGTCTTTATCTAACAAACAGTCCCAGCCGCCCAGCCGCATGGTCCCGCCCTTAGAAGTAATAGTTTTTTGGGTGGCCATGATATGGATTACACAGCTATTCAAGTTCTCAGGCGCCAAGTCTCCCTCATCAATAAATTCCTGGCTGGTCGCTTGAGCCACGCCCGCAACGTTGCGGGCATATTCCACGACCGCCAACTGCATACCTAAACATAGGCCCAGATACGGAACCTTTTTTTCCCGAGCATATTGGATGGCTTTGATCTTTCCCTCGGTGCCGCGGATACCAAAGCCGCCCGGCACAACTATTCCGTCCATGCGGGAGAAAAAACGTCCCAAATTCCGAGCTCGTTCCAACTGCTCCGCGTCAATCCAATGTAAATCCAAATCCAAGCCGTTTTGCCAGCTGGCCGCTTGCAAGGCGGCAACTAAACTGGCATAAGTATCTAGCATGGTGGTGTATTTTCCCGCCAAAGCAATCTGAATCTTCTTTTTTGGCCTCTTAATGTTGCTCACCAATCGTCTCCAGCGTCCGTTAATCCGGCGCCGCTTGGGCAGCGACAACTTGCGCATGATCACGTCATCTAAATCGTGCTTTTCCATTATCAACGGCACTTCAAAAACAGAGGGAACAGTTTTGAGGGGCAAAATCGCTGCTTTTTCTACGTTGGTATAAAGCGATAACTTGTTGATCATGTCATCAGCCACCTCGTGGTCAGTGCGGGCAATTAAGATATCCGGCTGGATACCAATACTGCGCAGTTCCCGCACGCTGTTTTGCGCCGGTTTTGTCTTTACTTCATCAGACGCCTTCATGTACGGTAAAAACACCACGTGAACATACAAAACGTTTTCCTTGCCTTCATCGAGCGCCATTTGCCGCGCCGCCTCCAAGAAATGAAACCCCTCATTGTCCCCGACCGTGCCGCCGATTTCCACTATATGAACATCATAGCCATTGCTTAGGGCCGCCTGGCGGGCACGGCGCTTCACTTCTTCCGTTAAATGCGGAATTACTTGGACAGTTTTGCCTAGATATTCCCCTCGACGCTCCCGCTCAATTACTTCCCGATAAATTTCTCCGGTCATGACGGAAGAATCGCCAGTCAAACTCTGGTCTAAAAAGCGCTCATAGTGGCCCAAGTCCAAATCTGTTTCTGCCCCGTCATCGGTGACAAATACTTCGCCGTGTTCCCCGGGATTAAGCGTGCCGGCGTCAACATTAATGTATTGATCAAACTTCTGCATGTTTACGGCCAGTCCCCTCTCTTTGAGAATATTGCCAATCGAGGCGGAAGTGATGCCTTTGCCCAAGCCAGACAAAACACCGCCGGTGACAAAAATATATTTAGGCTGACTACTCTTCATTAGGAAGGAGGTGCTTGCTCGCCGGCCGGACCGGCGGCGACAGTTACAATAATATTAAACTCGACTTGCGGTGATAGACGGACCATCACGTCGTGACTGCCCAATTTTTTTAGCGGCGACTTGAGCCGCAGGTCCTTGCTTTTGAGTTGCAAGCTGGCCTGTTTGTTTAATTCATCAACAATCTGCTTGGCCGAAATGCTGCCGAATATTTCATCGCCGTCTTTTATGCGAGCCACCAGCGACAGCTCCGTGCCGTCCAGTTTGTCTGCCACGCCCCGCAGCTGAGCTAGTTCTTGCTCCCGCTTGCCTTTTTGTTGCTGCGCGCGCCCAACCACCTGCTGCTGACTGCCGGCATCCGCTAAAGCCGCCTGGCCTTGGGGGAAAAGCCGGTTGCGGGCGTATCCTTCCCAAACACTTACAATATCACCCGTGCTGCCTAGTCCGGCCACATCTTCTAATAGCAATATTTTAATTTTCTTGGACATTGCTTTCAGCAAATAAGAATACCATTGCCGATGAGAGCCACTCAACTTCCCGTCAGTTCCTGGCGCGCTCGCTCCAACTGCTCATCGTTGTCTGTCTGCCGATCACTCTCAATACTAATATCCGGTTGAATACCTTCGTCGTTAATAGAGCGACCGTCAGGCGTAAACCATTTAGCCACGGTCACTCGCAGACTGGAGCCATCTTTTAAGCCGATTAATTCTTGTACTGAACCCTTGCCGAACGTTTTGCTGCCAACAATTTTGATATCCAGTTGGTCCTGCAGAGCGCCGGCCAGAATTTCTGAAGCCGAGGCCGATCCCTCGTTGACAAGCATAACCGTCGGAATCTGGCGCAAGATGGGACCGCCACGCGCTTTATATTGAGTTTCTTGCCGGCCCTTTTCTGACACCACCAGTGTACCGGGATCTAAGAAAAATGAGGCGATATCCACCGCACTTTGCAGAAAACCTCCCGGATTACCACGCACATCTAAAATAATGCCGGTCAAATTGCTAGTGGCCGCTTGCTGGGCAAGTTTAGTAAACTGTTCAACGGTGTCGCCGTTAAAGCTGCTAATGGTGATGTGGGCAATCCCGTCGGCAATCGTCATCTTGACGCTCTCAATAGTGATCGTGTTGCGGACAATGGAAATATCTTGCGTTTCCTGGCTGCCTTGGCGAACAATGGTTAACTTCACCGGTTCCCCTAGTGGACCACGAATGCGTTGGACTACATCGTCCAACGCCATATCGGCCGTCAGCGCCTCGTCATCCACCGCCACAATAATATCGCCTTCCAAGACACCAGCGGCGTCCGCCGGCGATCCGGCTAAAGGAGCAATGACAGTCACCAAGCCGTTTTTTAACCCGATCTCTACCCCGATGCCAGAAAAATGACCGCGGAGAGTCTGTTCAAATTGCTTGGTCTCTTCGGGATCGGAAAACACTGTATAAGGATCGCCGGATGCTTGCACCATGCCGGATATTGCACCATAGAAAAGATTACGATCGTCAAGATTAGTAAGAAAATTGGCATGTAGCTGATCCCAGGCTTCCCAAAAAGTAGGAAATACCAGCTGGCGATTTTCTTTAGTTAAATTAGACCATTGCCAAACCGGCGACGCCGCGGGCTCTAATGGTAGCAAATAGCGGCCAATCAATATTCCAACTAACAAAAAAATACCGCCGGTTATGGCTCGTTTGTTCCGGCGCCCGGCTGGCGCAGGCGGCAACGCATCACTCATGGTTGGTAGTATACTTTCTACTCCCTTACTCTTCCACCGCGATTTTTAGGTGCAGCTCTTTCAAGCGCTTGGAATCGACCGCCGAGGGTGAGCCCATCATTACATCTTGGGCGCGGCCATTCTTCGGGAAGGCATAAATATCCCGAATATTGGCTAAGTCCAGCAGTACCATTAACAACCGGTCAATGCCCGGAGCAAATCCCCCGTGCGGCGGGGCGCCGTATGCAAATGCTCGCAGCATAGCGCCGAACTTGGCATCCACTTCTTCCTGGCTATATCCGGCAAGCGCAAAAGCCTTGTACATAATGTCCGGCTGGTGGTTGCGAATAGCGCCAGAGCTAATTTCAAATCCATTTAAGGCTAAATCGTATTGATATCCCAGAATGGTTGTCGGATCTTGAGCCTCCAGCGCCGGCAGCCCGCCTTGCGGCATAGAAAATGGGTTGTGAGAGAAATCAATCTTGCCTTCGGCTTCGTTGTATTCATACATCGGAAAATCAACTATCCAGCACCAGGCTGCTTTGGTTGGATCCTTCAGCTTCAGTTTATTGGCCGCTAAATCGCGGACGGCGCCCAAAGCCTTACACGTTGTCAGCCATGGCCCCGCACCAAAGAATACGATGTCGCCCCGGTTGGCGCCAACTTTTTTGAGGATTGCGGCCGCCTTGGCTTCCCCTAGATATTTCAATATCGGCGAGGCAGGCGCGTGCCTGACAACAATGTAAGCCAACCCTCCCGCTCCCAACTCTTTAGCCTTGGCCGTAAGTTCATCAATGTCTTTGCGCGAAAAATTAGCGCCGCCGGCTACATGGAGGGCATGGACTACTCCCCCTTCCGCGAGCGCTTTGGTAAAGACACTAAAATCGGAATCTTTGGCTTCCGGGGAGACATCAGAAATAAACAGTTCGTAGCGCAGATCAGGCTTCTCGCTGCCATACTTGTTCATGGCGTCCCGCCAGCTTAAGCGGGGAAACGGTGTGGCTAGTATCTTTTTGTCACTAAATTTTTCTGTTAGTTCAACCATCAGCGGCTCCACCATGGCAAAAATATCTTCTTGCTCCACAAAGCTCATTTCTAAATCAATTTGGTAAAAATCACCGGAGTGACGGTCAGCCCGCGGATCTTCATCGCGAAAACAGGGCGCAATTTGGAAGTATCGATCCAGTCCCGCCACCATTAATAACTGCTTGAACTGCTGGGGCGCTTGCGGTAAAGCGTAAAAAGTACCGGGATGCAGGCGGCTGGGCACCAAGAAGTCACGGGCCCCCTCGGGGGATGAATTGGCAAGAATGGGTGTTTGCACTTCAATGAAATGGTTCTTCTTCATGTAAGCCCGGACCGTGATAATAAACTCATCACGCTGGCGCAGAATATCCTGTAGGCGCTTATGACGTAGATCCAAAAAACGGTATTTTAACCGCAGCTCCTCGTTGACGTCTTCATCAGAGGAAATAGGAAAGGGCGGGGTCTTTGAGGAATTAAGAATAGTTATGGCTTCGACCTCCACTTCAATCGCACCTGTGCCAATTTTTTTATTAACCATCTCTGCCGGGCGCTGACGGACGCTCCCCTGCACGGTCACCACATATTCATCGCGCAGTTTGGCTGCCTCTTGCCAAGCCGCTTTGTTTTTATCGGGATCAAAGGTCAGCTGGGTTATTCCCCAACGGTCGCGCAAGTCAATAAAAATTAACCCGCCGTGATCGCGGCGGGCATGGACCCAGCCACTTAAACGGACACTGTCCCCTACTTGGTCAGTCGTCAGCTCGCCACAGGTGTGGGTGCGGAATTGATTGGGCGTAACTGTTTGACCGGCCTTTTTCGACATGGCTTTAGAGTAATGGACGGCACGCTGTAGAGCAACCATAAAGAAGTAGCAAGTATAAAGTGGAAAGTATTAAGTATCGAGACGCCGCAGCGGATACGTGCTTACCTTCCTACTGTCCGAGAAGACCACTGGCCATGCTTTAACATGACCAACGCTCTCCTAGGTTCTCAGCGCGTAGAACGCGTGAGAAGGTCGTATGCCTAGGATGCACCCCGCTCCTTCAAACGGGGCTGTTTTGCAGTAAAGGACACTGCGCGCATGAAGCACGCATTCCATAACGCTACGCATAAAGTTCACAATCCAAAACCCAAAATTCATAATGAGGGGGTTTTTTGCATCTTTCCACGAATGAGCGCTATGGAATATGTACTGCCAAAGCCAAGGAAGGATTTTTAGAGAACTTATCACTATACTCGTTGGACAAAATAATGCAAGCCCTTAAGGCCGCACTTCGATTCACCCCGCCTTAAGGCGGGGTTCACTCAGTGTAAACACTTCCTCTAAATCGAAGTACCCTAAGCCTGTCGAAGGGCACTATTACACAGATAAGTTCGGTATTGACAAACCTGCCTTTTCAGTGGCAAAGAGTTAAGAATCGTATGAGCAGTAGGTTCACGCGATCGCTTTTGCACTCAAGGCAAAGACAGCTTTTGACCATCTTAGCTATGTTGATGAAAGCATTCCAACCCCGTTATTAGGCAGGATTGGACCCTCCTTACCACAGAAAAACCCAGTTTTTAGCGAACTAATGAGTATAGTCATATGTAGAATTTTGTCAAGTCGATTTATAAAAATAGGGATAGGGTGGGTTTTAATCACTCTATCCCAGCTAGACTGCCATGGGCAGAGGGGTTGCTCTGATCAGGGTTAATTGCGTCGGACCAGGAAGCGCCTGGAGTTGTTAACGTAGCGGTCCTTCGTTTTTTTCCCGCGCGAACCATTTTGAGACGGAGTATTCTCGGTGCGCGGGAGCACCACTCTGATGTACTTCTCCGTCTGGAGATCCAGCGGCAGAAGGAGGGCATCGGGGCTGTGGCGGGCTGCTTGCGTATTCACCGGACAGATGCCCAGGAATGTCGCCGAACCGTTGGTTCGTTGCCTGACAAGAGCCAGGGCCAAGCAGTTCTTGCGCGGCCGCAGTTCTTCCTGCGGAAGGAACTGATCAGTATCGAGCACCAACGACCGGGAGGAATGCGGAATGTGGTGCAACCTACTGGACAAGACGCCAAGCCCGATTGACACGAAGCTAGTGTCTCTGTCCTCACTTTTTCGGACCAAGGGCAGGATAACAACCTTCGTCCCCGCACAGAGTTCGTGTAGGAGACCGACCGCCAACCGCCACCCGGCACGAATAATCAGGCCGGCAAACACCTTGCTGGTGGGACTGTCAATCATCTTCCCACAGCAGCAGCAGCGTACGGCATAGGCCACCTTCTCGATTCCTGCATCACGCATCAAGGGCTCGCTGATAGTGCGGATTCGAAACGGCTCGACCTCACAACGCAGACTGCTCGTCAGTGTAACGTGCATACCTTCTCTCTCCTCTAAACAAAACCACCCATCATTATGCCAACCTATTCCAAAAAAGGCCGGCGTCCAATGTGATGTCAATGAACGAGTGCTAATGCTAGCCAAAAGCACAAGGATTATTGTATGCCGCTCTATTATTTTGTCAATGTTCTTTGACAAAATAAAAATCCCCGTTTCCTTAGACGGGGTTTGCTTGCAATATCAGTGCATTAGCTCCGATTTGCGTCGCAAAAGGCTGTGATCCAGCGACGCACTAATCTCTTTGGCGAGGGCAAGTGTGGGGCTATAGAAAAGAGCTGTTAAAATCTGGATCAAACGTGCCCCCTGGTCAAGCATTCTCGCCGCCTTCTCACCACAATCGATGCCGCCGCAGGCAATAATGACCAGGCGATCCTGGGTATGCTTGGCAGCGAACCTTACCATCGCTTCGGCGCGCGGAAAAATACTTGGACCGCTTAATCCCCAGGTCAGCCCATCTTCCATTACTTGCTGAGAATTACCCAGAATTACGCCTGCGATACCAGCTTCCTCAATAGCCGCCAACATCATAGCTAATTGGGTCTCCGAAACATCAGGAGCAATTTTACACAGAATGGGCTTGGATTCCACCAAGTTGTGCTTGTCTGCCAGATTTCTACCTTCGGTTGCGACTGCCCGCAGCAGCTGCCCAAAATACCTATCTTGTTGTAAATCGCGCAAGCCCGGCGTGTTAGGAGAGCTGACATTGATTACAAAATAGTCAGCCAGCAAATATAATTGCTGTAACACATGAATGTAGTCTTCGTGGGCTTGCTCTAGAGGCGTATCTTTATTAACCCCAATATTCACTCCCACTGGCACCGGCAGCCGCGGCATTATTGCTAATTTTGTTTTCACAGCTTCCACGCCCGCGCTATTAAATCCCATGCGGTTTAGAAGATCATGGGTTGCTCCGCGCCGTCGCGTGCGCGGTCGGGGATTTCCCTGCTGCGCTCGTGGCACTACTCCCCCGCCTTCTAAAAAACCAAACCCAAAGGCCGACATGGCCGCCAGGACTTCGCAATTCTTATCGAATCCTGCGGCTAATCCAATTGGATTAGGAAATGACAGGCCCCACAACTTCTGCTTTAAGCGAGGAGATGAATAAATATTCAATAACCTCAAAGTGGCTAGAGCCAAAGGATGCCTCTGCAGTGTTCTCAGATGCTTGAGAACTTTGTCATGCGCAATTTCCGGATCGTGAGCAGACTCATCAAACAGGCGCTTACGGAAGCGACGATAGAGAAAATTCAACATGGCAGTCCCCTTCTACTTTATCAAGAATGTAAATGTTCACGTTTAACCGAATCTTTAGATTCCGGCCTTCTTCTTGTATCACTTTTAGTCTATAAATCATAGCTAGGACTGGTTTGCGAAAAATCGCCAGATCAAACTGCTGATTTGCAGGATAATAGCTTATGAAATAGTATCACTGGATGAGGAAAGTCGCGGTGACTTTTTATCATTTCTGTTCGCTGAACAATTGAGGAGAAAAATCATGGGAGCGACTATTCCGAAATCAGTTGCGACGACACCATTTCATGAAGTCTTGTGCTCCATCGGCCTTGAAAGAATGCATCAGGGAAAGGTAAGAGACACTTATGCTCTGTCTGATGACCACCTTCTTGTGGTCGCTACTGACCGCATTAGCATCTGCGATTTCGTACTGCCTGCTCTCGTAGAGCAGAAAGGCGAGCTGCTGACCGCCATGACGATATTCTGGCTGACTGAAGTGCTCAAGGACGTAGATCATCATCTCGTCGCCTACGGCAAAGGCATCGACCAGTATTTGTCACCAAGCATTACGGACTTGCCCGGTCGGATAATACAAGATATACGTCGGCGCGCAATCGTAGTTCGCAAGCTTAAGATGCTGCCGATCGAATTCATCGTACGAGGCTACCTGACCGGCTCCGGCTGGAAATCGTACCAAAAAAACCGGCAGGTGTGCGGCATTAAGCTGCCAGATGGACTGCACGACGGCTCGCAAATTGTGCCAAACCCGATTTTTACGCCAACGACCAAGGCAGAGACGGGACACGATGAGCACCTGCAGACAGAGGCAGTGATCCAGCAATATGGTACAGCACTGCGTGACCGTTCGCTGGCGATTTACCAAACGATCGCTGAAGTGGCTGAAGGCAAGAAGCTCATCCTCGCTGACACTAAGTTTGAATTCGGTGAAGGCGAAGTGCTGGCTGATGAAGTCGGCACACCCGATTCCAGTCGTTTCTGGGATCATGAAGAGTGGGCTCGCGCATGTGAGCAACGCCAGTCACCACCTCCGTTCGACAAGGAGATCGTCCGCAACTGGGGCAAGCAATTCAAGCTTGACCAGCGTGATCCGGACGGCGCAGATGACTTGGCTTTTGTGAGAAGCCTGCAAGTGCCCCAAGCCGTACTGGACCAGACAACTGCCCGCTATCAAACAGTGTTGCAACGTCTCACTGGTCTGACACTGGCGGAGTTCCAAAAGTCAAAACTCGGCGTGGCCTAACCACAACGCACGGGGTGTTCCGTAACGGAGCGCCCTGTTTTTTATTATTAGTAGCATTTCTTTGTTGGTATGCTATCGTTACGGGCTGGGTTTTCCCAGTTCGTAACTGCACATTCCCAACCTACTGTTCCCAACAGAAAGGGTTAGTCATGCCTACAGCACTGCTTTCGGTGTACCACAAAGACGGCATCGTCGAGTTTGCTCAAGAATTGTCTGCTCTGGGCTGGAATATTCTGGCCTCGGGCGGCACAGCGCGTGCCCTGCGTGACGGCAGTGTACCCGTTCGTGACGTGGCTGAACTAATTGGTGGTGGCGCAATCCTTGGTCACCGGGTGGTGACACTCTCGCGAGAAGTCCACAGTGGTCTGCTGGCCCGTCCCGTTGAAGACGCTGGTGAGATGACCGCGCTGGGTCTTTCCTACATTGACCTGGTGTGTGTTGATCTCTACCCCCTCCAAGAGGCGATCAAAGCGCCCGATCACTCGCTGGCAAAAGTCATTGAGATGACGGACATCGGCGGGCCAACCATGCTGCGTTCTGCAGCCAAGGGTAACCGTATCGTCATCTGCGACCCATCTGATCGCTTGCCCGTGCTGGAGTGGCTCAAAGGTGGACAGCCCAATCGTGATGAGTTCGTGAATGTGTTGGCCGCCAAGGCTGAATACGTGGTGGCTGCTTACTGCCTCCAGTCCGCGCGATACCGCGGTCAGGGTGCCTACGATGGCGCGGTTGGTCAGAAAAGCCATGCTTGCTGTTATGGCGAAAACCGTTGGCAATCTCCGGCGGCGCTTTTCAGCGTCCAGACTGATGATCCGTTGGCGCTCAATCGTTTTGAGCTGCTCACTGGAAGCGATCCAAGTTACGTCAACTGGCGTGATATTGATCGTCTACTTCAGACCGTGACGCATATCGCGGCGACTTTTCACCAGAACTTCAGCGCGGTGCCGATGATCGCCGTGGGTTGCAAACACGGTAACCCCTGTGGTGCCGCCGTTGGCACTGACCCCGCGACGGTGATTCAGCGCATGGCCATTGGCGACCCGTTGGCTCTGTTTGGTGGGATTGTCATGAGCAACTTTGCCATCACTGCCCCGCTGGCAGAAACCCTACTGACTGCCGGTGGCAAGCGTGTGCTCGACGGCATGGTTGCCCCATCATTCGACGATGGCGCTGCACAAGTCTTGCGAAGGAAAAATGATCGCTGCCGTCTATACATGAATCCCGCCTTGGCTCGTCTTTCAATCACGAGTCTAAATCAGGTGCCAGTTTTGACGCCAGTGCGCGGTGGTTTTCTGCACCAGCCGAACTATACCTTCGTTCTCGACATCACTGATCCGCAGTTGGAAAAATCCGCTGCCCTCTCGGCTTGGACCGAAGGCGACCTGATGCTGGCCTGGGCAGTTGGCTCGACCAGCAACAGCAACACAATTACCCTGGTCAAAAACGGTGCCTTGATTGGCAACGGTGTGGGCCAGCAAGACCGTGTTGGTGGTTGTGATTTGGCGGTGCGACGTGCACAGCGATCCGAGCACGACATCCAAGGTGCCGCCGCCTACAGTGATAGCTTTTTCCCATTCACTGACGGGCCAGAATTACTGGCCAAGGCTGGTGTCACAGCAATCCTGACCTCAAGCGGTTCGGTCAATGACCAGAAAGTTCGTGATTGCTGCGCCCAACACGGTGTCGCGATCTGGATGATTCCTGATCAGCACGGACGTGGCTTCTTCGGTCACTAGCTTAAGCACCCGCACGATTCACCTGCTGTGAATCCACTGCGGGCTTTTTTTATTTGCTCAATAAGTGAGCTGCTGCTTTTTCAGGCGGGACGGGCGGATTTAAGACGGAAATATCAGGAGTTTTAGTCCGACAAGAAACAAAAAGACGGCAACAATCATTCTGAACTGCTTCTGCAGAATTTTATCAACGATTTTCTTTGCAAAATACGCACCAACAAATGAGGCAGGAATGAAAAGCAATAAGCCCCAATAGAGAGAGGAGGGAAGCATTGCGCCCTCCGCAATGTATGTCCCAATGCGCGCAGTATCTATTGCCAAACCAATTGCTCCGGCTGTAGCAATATAGACTGCCTTCGGTAAGTCAAAGGCAGAGAGGAACGCGCCGCGTATCGCGCCACCAACGCCAAAGATTCCGGCAAAAAATCCCGAGAGTGCGCCGCCGGTCGTTGCCGTGAGCGCATTTTGTTTGAATTTGAAAGCGGGATTGAGAAAAAGGAAGACGACATAGGCGATCAGAAACCCTCCGAGTATTTGCGAAAGGAGCGTTTCTGATACTGAAAAGACAAGGCGCGCGCCGATAAATGTAAGAATTACGCCGGGTACGCCAAAGAGCAGAATGAGACGCCAGCGCACGCCTTGCCGGAATAGCGCTGTTTTCCAGATGTCGCCAAACCAGTGAATAATCCCAACCAAAAGGAGTGTTGGCGCAAGCGGAAAGAATAAAAGTAAAATAGGTACCATGATAGTCGAGGTGCCAAAACCAGTAAGGGTTCCAACGCCTGCGGCGATGATGGTAAGAATTGCGATGTAGAGTATTTCTAGCGTAAAAATTACACTAAAATCTTGCCGTCTCGCAGAGTATATTTTTCATCAGCAAGTTCAACAATTCCCGTATCATGAGTAATGACGATAACAGTTTTATTTTTGGAGTGAGCAAGATTTTTCAAAAGCTCAATAATAGCTCTGCCGGTTTTTGAGTCAAGGTTACCGGTTGGCTCATCCGCCAAGATAATGTCGGGGTTGTTGGCAAGCGAGCGGGCGATAGCAACCCTCTGCTGTTCGCCACCAGAAAGCTTGGGAGGTTTCTGGTCCTTTCTATGCGCTACTTTTACCTCTTGTAAAAGCTTCTCTGCCCGGCTGCATGCTTCGGATGATGCAGTTCCTAAAAATTCCATTGGCAGCATCACATTTTCCAAAGCAGTCAGATTGGGAATCAAATTATACGACTGGAAAACAAATCCGATTTTTCTTTTACGATATTCAGTAAGTTCTTTTTCAGAAAAACGAGAAATATCTTTTCCTTCAATTATAACCTCGCCCTTGTCAGGTATATCAAGCGCGCCCAAGAGATTCAAAAGCGTGGTTTTACCGGAGCCAGAAGGGCCCATAATGGCAATAAGCTTTCCGGAGTCGGTAATGCTCCAGCTCATGTCATCAACCGCCCGGATTTCCATGTCTCCCAGCTTGAAAACTTTTGATACGTTTTTTAGTTCAATGATGTTTTTATTCATGGCGCATTGCCTCCACTGGAGATAATTTAATAATTTTAATAATGCTATAAAGACTGCCAACTATAGCCGCGCCAATGCCGGCGACCTTTTCTGCAACACCCGCGGGCTTCGTTACTTTCATTATTCTCACATTTTTCATTTTTGCAGTTGTCATGTAGTAACTTCTAATTCTGCTTCCATCCAGGGATGTGGTCCGAAGATACCTGTAAGGCAGGTTTTACAGTATATTTTAAAGGTCCCTGCTTTGCTGGCAACAAACTCTATCACTTTGGGCTTACTCTCATCTTCCACCTTTATCACTTCGTTAATTCCATAATCATCAATAGTGATGCCGTGGCTATGTGCGAGAAGGTCTGATGTTGCTAAGAATCTGAGTTTGTCACCCTGCTTTACAGATACTTTTTCTATAGGTTTGCCGTCAGAATAAAAGGTGTAGCCGGCGTGTGGCGCCTGTACCTTGAATTCCTTTACTTCCGCCGCATTTTCGGCAGCTACAATTACTGTGCCTATGCCTGCCAGCGTTGGGTGTTCCGCGATATAGTAAGTGTAGGCGCCTTCTTTGTTGAATGTAAAGCTGAAGCTTCCTGCTGCTACATTGAAAATGCCGTCGGCTAAGCCACAACCGCTGTTTTTCAGAACTCCCGGCTTTCCTTGACTGCATGTACGGTCTACAACACCGCTAGTGATAGTGTGTTGGCTGTAAGGTAAGCCTTGGAAGCTTACCGTATTCTTCCATGCGACTGTACCACCTTTAGATATTTTCAATTCCCTTGGTGTGAAAGAGTCGTGCGCTACTAGAACCATGTTTTCCTGCTGTTGTTGTTTTGTGGTGATTTCCGCATTTTGTTTGCTTACTACAGCGCTTTTACTTTGCTCAGGGTTTTGTTGAACGCAGGCGGCTATGAAAAAAGCGCTTGCCAGCAGTAAAACAAGTAATATCTTTGTATTCATTGTGTTCATTCAGTATAGCCTCTTGGTAGTACAGTCTTAATTTGCATGTACAATGCAAAAGACAATAGCGCAATGCTAAGCAGCCCTAGTAGC
>CAZUSC010000071.1:0-22793 GCA_964622915.1 uncultured Candidatus Saccharibacteria bacterium
GGGACGGAAGTGCAAAAAAATTCAAAAAGTGTCATGGAAGGTAATAGATCATTCGTAATTGGGTATTAGGCATTAGGCATTAAGCCTCTGCCTCCCCTTTTAGTTTTGCTCGTTATAGGATATAGTCAGGCATTACTAATGAAGAAGGATACCAAAAAAATGCTATGGGGAGGCGCGGGCCTGCTTATCCTGCTCGGTCTCTCCGTCTGGATTAATATTCCGCAGCATCCTCATATCAACTGGGGAAGTTTGCAGCGCAGTCTGGACATTAAACTAGGTCTCGATCTGCGCGGCGGCTCGCAATTAATTTATCGCGCCAAGATGGACCAAGCGGAAATTGATAACCCGGCCGAGGCGGTCGCCGGTATCCGTGACGTGATTGAGCGGCGCGTTAATGCTTTTGGTGTGTCAGAGCCGAACATTCAAACCAGCCAAGTAGGAGATGAGTATAGAGTTATTGTGGAGCTAGCCGGAGTACATGATCCCAACCAGGCGATCAAGCTAATAGGAGAAACTCCGCTCCTGGACTTCCGCCGTGAGGTAGAAAATCCGTTAGCTGATCCCCAACTCAATGTAGATTCGCCAACAGGGGAAATAGCCCCTTTCTTTGAACGAACGGAATTGACCGGCAAAAACTTAAAACGATCATCTGTTGAATTCGACCAGGTAACTGGGGTGCCGACAGTTAACCTAGAATTCGACAGCCAGGGCAGTGAATTATTTGCGGCCTTAACCAAAGCCAATATCGGCAAGCGAATCGCTATTTATTTAGACGAGGTACCGATCAGCGCTCCCGTCGTCCAATCGGAAATCACCGATGGCCGCGCCGTTATCACCGGCGGATTTACGCTAGATGAAGCCAAGCAATTGGCCCGGCGACTCAATGCTGGTGCTCTGCCGGTGCCTATTGAATTAATAGGACAGCAGATAATTGGACCAACTTTAGGGCAGCTGTCGATCAAACAAAGCATTACCGCCGGCTTAATGGGTCTGGCATTAGTGGTAGTGTGGATGATCGTCTATTATCGGCTACCGGGAGTGGTGGCGGCTATTGCTCTTATTATGTATGCCTCCCTGTTCTTAAGTTTGGTAAAGCTCATTCCCATAACACTGACTCTGGCGGGCATCGCCGGCTTCATTTTGTCCATCGGTATGGCCGTGGATGCCAACATTCTGATTTTTGAACGCTTTCGGGAAAATCTACGCGCGGGCAAGACGGTGCCTTACGCCTTGTCGAATGGATTTGATGAAGCCTGGACTTCTATTTGGGCTTCGAACGTCACCGCCCTTATCAGCGGCGCGGTCCTATATTATTTTGGCACCTCCATCGTCCGTGGCTTTGCTCTCACTTTCTCATTGGGAACTGTCTTATCGATGTTTACGGCCGTCACGATCACCCGCGGCATTTTAAAAACATGGTTGTCTCGCCCATATTGGCACAAGCCGCTGTTTTTAGGCAGTCGCCAGCGAACAGGTAGTCCCGCTAAAACAACCTAATGATTACTTTTATTCGCCAACCCAATCGCTGGCTCATTGCCTCGCTGCTGACAATTATACTAAGTATCATAATTATTGTTGCCGTGCGCCCCGTGTGGGGTATTGATTTCGTGGGGGGGTCGTTAATTGAGATTGAGGCGGATTCCGCTGCCACTGATGGTATTCACAATCTACTGGTGGACCAGTTTAAGCTGCCCGCTTCGATTCAAACTACTAATGACGGCTCTTTAATTATTAGAACTAACTTTATTGATGAAACCACCCACGCCAGTATTATTGCCGCCTTGCGAGAAAAGGGTTGGCTGACTGGGCAAGAACGCCGCTTTGAAACAGTGGGCCCGACCATCGGGCAGGAACTGCGCCGTAAGTCATTGGTGGCCGTTAGTCTGGTAATCGTCGGTATTACAACTTACCTGGCCTATAGCTTCCGCGGCACTAAAGGATTAGTCGCTCCCTGGAAATTCGGGGTGGCCGCAGTCTATGCTTTAATACATGACTTAATTTTAGTCACCGCCTTGTTTGTTATCTTCGGCAAGATATGGGGAGCGCCTGTTGATACCTTATTTGTGACAGCCCAGCTGGCCATTCTGGGGTATTCAGTAAATGACACGATCATTCTCTTCGACCGCCTTAAAAAAGAGTGGCTAAAGAACCGCAGCGCCAGCTTATTAGATTTAATGAATAAGTCGATGTGGTTAACTTTGGGCCGGACCCTTAATACTTCTTTTTGTATTCTACTTACTCTGCTCGCCCTGCTCTTCTTTGGCGGATCAACTATCCGCTGGTTTATCGTCGCCTTAACTGCCGGCACTATTACTGGTACTTACTCATCATTGTTCGTGGCGGGCCCGCTACTCAATTATTTAGCCGAGCGTGAAAGACCGCACCCCTAAAACTAATTTGTTCTGGCAGCGAGTCGGCCAGTGGCTGCAGGTACCGCAGGCGCCGCCGTTGCTGGTTGTCGGTGGGGCTGGTACGGACTGGCCGCAGCTGTTGGCGCACACTCGCGCTTTAGCTGTCTGCGCCGAAAAATCTAACCGACCGTGTCTAGTATGCCGGGCTTGTCGGCAAGCCAGCGTTGATCACCATCCCGACATCGTTAGCCTGCTCCCCGATACTAACTCTTATAAAGTTAAGGCGGTCAGAGAATTAATTGGCCAGCTGGCCACGACGTCTTGGTCTGGCCGTCGACTGGTTATTATTCCGCAGGCTGAACAACTGCTACCGGCGGCCGCCAATACCCTACTTAAGGAATTAGAAGAGTCCCACAGCACTAACCGCTGGCTACTGACCACCTCCTACCGCGTCAGGCTCCTGCCCACAATCTTATCGCGCTGCCAGACCCTACGCTGGACACAACCCCCTGCTTCCGCCAGCGTCAAGCCAGCTAGCCTTAATGAGCTACTAAAACAAATGGCGCCGGCGGGGACTCGCCAAGCACCGCCGGATGAGCTGCTGCAAGCGGCGGGCGACAGTTTGTTGGGGCAAATCCGCTCCGGACGAAGCTGCGCCAACACTAAAAATGCTTTACTGCGACTGCGCGATTATTATAAAATTCGCAGTCTGAACGGCAACACCAAATTAGCGGGGGATGTTCTCCTTGCGTCGTTGGCACAATTCACTAATAATCTAAAGTAACGGTAATAGCGCATGACCACCACTACTATTGATAATACTTTCCAGACCGCCAAACAGGAAACATTGGCCTGGCTGCGGCAGGAAGTTTCTGCATTACGTTCCAGCCGAGTCAAGCCCGATATAGTAGAAAGACTAGCAGTAGAATCGTACGGCGCTTTAACACCATTGAACGGCCTGGCTTCTATTAGCAGCACTGATGCCCGCACACTGGTTGTGGCGCCCTGGGATAAAAACAACATTGCCGCTATTGAAAAAGCAATCTCCACCGCTAACATCGGTGTCCAGCCGGTGGTGGATGGGGCAATTATTCGCTTGTCGTTTGCTTCACTAACGGATGAAGTACGCGCGCGCACTATTAAACTCCTGCACGATCAAGCCGAGGAAGCCCGCGTGCGCCTGCGACAAGCGCGTGACGAATCATTACGCCTGCTGCGCCAGCAGAAAGAAAAAGGAGATATTCCCGAAGATGACTTTTATAACGGTAAAGACAATTTGGACAAATTAATTGAGGCAGCTAACAGCGAAATTGCTCAACTGGTCGCCAAAAAAGAAGAGGAAATTAAGACGGTATAGGTTGTAGGTTGTAGACGAGGGGTCGCCGGACTTGAAACTCGAAATTAGAAATTTCATTGGATATTGGTAATTGGATATTGGTAATTTTTCGGGCTTAACCCACGCAAGGCTGGATTTTACCAACTAAACGCATAGGCGCTAGTAAATCACGGAAATTAAGGCTACGCTATAGGCTATGTTTATAGTTACAGCATTAGTCTTTATTGGCTTACTACTCCTGCTTGTTTTGGTCCATGAGTGGGGTCACTTTATTACCGCCAAAAAAGCCGGCTGCCGGGTAGAAGAGTTTGGTTTTGGCTTCCCGCCTAGGCTGTTGGCGGTTAATTACCACGGCACAAAATACTCACTCAACCTGCTGCCCATCGGCGGTTTCGTAAAGATTGAGGGTGAAGACATGCAGGAGGTAACCCCCGGCCCAACCAGTTTCGGCAGTAAGTCGGCCACCTGGCGGGTAATAATATTGTCGGCCGGCGTCTTCATGAATCTGGTACTTGCGGTTGTGCTGCTGTCGGTCCAGAGCGTTGTGGGCATGCCCACGTTAGTCACCGATAGCAACGCAGGCGAACTCTCGGAATATAAAAGCTACATTATGGATGTGGCAGCTGATTCACCGGCGGCGGCGGCCGAGCTGCAGGAGTTTGACCGCATCGTGCGCATTAATGAAGTTAGCGACCCCACCATTGAGGAAATCCAGGGCATTATTAATCAGGCCAGCGGGCAGGAAATAAATCTAGAAATCGAGCGGCAAGGGCAGCACCAAACTCGCGTCATCACGCCGCGTATTAATCCGCCGGAAGGGCAGGGGGCCATGGGAGTTAGCCTGGCGGCTACTGGCCTTAAAAAATGGCCCTGGTGGCAGGCGCCCTTCATTGGTCTGGAGCGTACCGGACAAATGATTGTGGCTATTATCAGCCAGTTCGGCAGCTTAATTCAGCGCGCTTTTACGCAGGGCGGGTTGGGAGATACTTTAACTGGGCCCATTGGCATCGCCATCTATACCAAGGAAGCGGCGCAGCTGGGCATGAGCTATCTACTGGAATTTGCCGCCTTGATCAGCATTAATCTGGCTATTATTAACATCCTACCCTTACCCGCCCTTGATGGCGGCAGAATCGTTTTTGTATTAATGGCCAAGGTTGTTGGTCGGCGCTTGCCAGGCAAATTCGAGACCATTACTCACACGGCCGGATTTATTTTGCTCATTGCTCTAATGATCGCCATAACATTTAAAGACGTCAGAAGGTATTTCTAGGTTATGAGTTTTGAGAAAAAAGACATTCCAAAAAAAAGCGAAGGATTAGCTGATTGGTACAATAAAGTCGTTGTGCGGGCCGAGCTGGCTGATTATGGCCCGGCTAGGGGAACCATGATTTTTCGTCCCTACGGCTACGGCATCTGGGAGCAGATTCAAAGCATAATGAACGATATGATAAAAGCGCAGGGTGTTGAGAACGCGTACTTTCCCCTGTTTATTCCCGAATCCTTGCTCAACAAGGAAAAGGAGCATGTCGCGGGCTTTTCGCCAGAGCTGGCCGTGGTCACTATTGGAGGCGGAGAAGAGCTCAAAGAGAAGCTGATTGTACGCCCGACTAGTGAAACTATTATGTATGACGCCTACTCACGCTGGATTCAGTCTTGGCGTGATTTACCAATGCAAATCAACCAGTGGAATAACATCGTAAGGTGGGAAAAACGTACCTACCTTTTTTTGCGTACTACTGAATTTTTATGGCAGGAAGGACATACTGCTCATAGCTCGCACGAAGATGCCGCGGAAGTGGTTCAGTGGGCAATGAACATGTACGAGCAAGTTTATCGTAATTACCTTGCCATACCGGGATACGTCGGTAGAAAATCAGCCACAGAAAAATTTGCGGGTGCCGACACAACTTTGACATACGAAACTCTTATGCCCGAGGGTAAAGCGCTTCAGAGTAGTACCTCTCATGATTTAGGACAAAACTTTTCCCGGCCTTTTGATATTCGTTTTCTAGATAAAGAAGGAAAGCGGCAATACGTATGGCAGACAAGCTGGGGACTCTCAACACGATCGATCGGTGTTCTTCTAATGATTCACGGCGATGATCAAGGCTTGCGCTTGCCTCCGCGTGTGGCGCCGGTTCAAGTTATTATCTTATCGGTGCGCGGGTCAGACGATCTTATAAAATATGGAAACGAGATTGCCAACGAATTGACTCAAGCCGGCATCCGCACCCAGTTCGATACACGTGCCAATGAAAGCATTGGCTTCAAAATCAATAAATGGGAAATGCGTGGCGTGCCCGTGCGCCTGGAGATTGGACCAAGAGAGCAGGGCAGTGCGTCCGTGACGGCAGTACGACGGGATACATTTACCAAGAGTTCAATTAAACGCAGTGATCTTGTTTCCGCCATCAAGAAAACGCTTTCAGAAATACATGACAATCTCTATCAAATGGCGGAAAAATTCCTGCAGGAAAACACTCACCGCGTAAATTCCTACAGTGACTTCCAAAAAATTATGAGCTCGCAGCGTGGCTTTATTGAGGCGGCGTGGTGTGAACGAGCCGAATGCGAAGCGCAAATAAAAGAAGAAACAAAAGCGACTACGCGCTGCCTGCCAAAAGACTCAGAAAAAATTGACGCGGTATGTATAAAATGCGGCCAGCCGGCATCATACCGTTGGCTCTTTGCACAATCATACTAATATGGGAATAGTTAACAATTTTTTAGGCAGATTCTCGCAAGATATCGGCATTGATTTGGGAACAGCCAACACGTTGGTTTACGTACGCGGCGAGGGCATTGTAATCAATGAGCCATCGGTTGTAGCTATAAATAAAAAAACTAATGAAGTGCTTGCTATTGGCAAGGAAGCACAAAGAATGGTGGGGAAAACTCCGGCTCATATCGTGGCCGTCCGGCCTTTGCGCGATGGGGTGATTTCGGATTTTGAAGTCACCGAGCAAATGTTGAGCTACTTTATCCAAAAAGTACATGAGGATGGTTTTCGCCTTATGCCGCGACCGCGCATTGTCATTGGAATTCCGTCCTCCATTACCGAAGTCGAACGCCGGGCAGTGGAGGAAGCTAGCCTGCGTGCGGGCGCTCGTGCGGTGTTCTTGATCGAAGAGTCAATGGCCGCGGCCATTGGTGCGCGACTGCCTATCCATGAAGCAACCGGCAACATCATTGTGGATATTGGCGGCGGTACGACCGAAGTGTCGGTCATCTCCCTAGGGGGCATTGTTGTTAATAAGACCCTGCGCATCGCCGGCGATGAATTAAACGAAGATATTGTTCATTATGCCCGCGACCATTTCAACATGTTGATCGGCGAGCGGACGGCTGAAGAAATTAAAATTCGCATCGGTTCGGCCAGTGAACTGGACGACACGCTGGAGGCCCCCATCCGCGGCCGAGACTTAGTTACTGGCCTGCCCAAGGAAATTATTATGAGTGCCCCGCAGGCCCGCGAAGCGATGTCTCGATCTGTTAACACGATTGTGGAAACGGTCAAGAGCGCCATTGAGGAAACCCCGCCAGAATTGTTGTCCGACGTGATTGAGCAGGGTATTTTTTTGGCGGGCGGCGGTGCCCTCCTGCGGGGCCTGGACGATGTTATTAGCCGGGCCACCCAAATAAGAGCGCAGGTGGCTGATGATCCTTTGACGGCCGTTGTCCGCGGGACAGGAATTGTATTGGAAGACCTAGAGTCTTTGCAAGCGGTGCTGCTTCCCAGCGTTCATAACTCCCAATTAAGGTAGGCGGCGGCCTGGGCCCGCGACTAGCCAACGCCTATTTGTTGCTTAAGACATCACTATGAAAAAAACAAGTAGCGCGGCTTTGGCTATTTTGGTGCTACTGGTGGCCGCGCTCGCTTTCTTGCAAACTCCCTTAATGAGTCAGGTACGCGGAGCCACCTGGAATAGTTGGTCTAATGTCATTTCCAAGACCGTTGGCTTAGGCGACATCAACACCAGCCAAACCGTCATTGATCAGAATGCTGGTTTGCGCGCGGAAAACGCTCGGCTGCAAGCAGAACTAATCGACTACCGGCGACTGCGCCAGCAATTAGGCTCGCCAGCAGTGGCTGACTTAAGAGCCGTGCCGGCAGCAGTCGTTAGTCGTCCGCTCGACACTTTTAGCTCTCAATATGTCCTGAACAAGGGTTTAGCGCAGGGACTGACGAGGGATGCACCGGTCGTAATCAATGGATCAGTCCTGGTTGGATTTATCACTGACATCAGTGCCAATACCTCGATTTTGACGACACTGCTAAGTCCGCGTACACAAATCACCGTTGAAATCAGTAATCCTGACGCCGAAGCTCTGCCGGCGCGCGGTCTGTTGCAAAGTCGCCAGTATACTTCTTTAATTGTGACTACTATTCCACGTGATGTCACACTGGCGGTCGACCAAACTGTGGTGACGGTCGCCAAAGATAGGAACCTGCCTTACGGCCTGGTGGTTGGTTCTGTTGCCTCGATCATTAGTCCTGAAAACGAGGCTTATCAATCAGCCCGCTTGCGCTTGCCCTATGATCCCGACTTAATTGATGCCGTTCACGTCTTAGTCTCGCCATGACTAACCGATCGATCGACCTCGTCGTCCTAGTCATTTTTGTCAGCCTAATGGCCACTTTACATGTGTGGGTAAAGAACAATCTTATCTCTTTTTTTATCTGGCCGATCGGCTTCGCCGCTCTCCTGCCCTACGCCTGGCCAAACTCTGCCTGGTCAGTCATTGCCTTAATAGTTATTAGCGAACTTACCAGCACACTGCCGCCGGGAGTGATGACGGTTGTCATCTTAGTACCGTTCGCCCTGAAAAAGTGGTTCTCGTCGGTAGAAGTAGATATTTCCACCACTTTTTTTGTCTTGATAGCCGGCACAGTTTTTGCCCAACTTTTAGTTATCCAGGGGGCCCGTTTGTGGCAACTTGGTATTACTTTAACGCTCACCGCCATCTGGCCAGCCCTGCCAGTGCGGCCAATAATAATTGCTACCGCTTTTACCAGCCTGGTAGTATGGGGCTTAGCCATTCTCTGGCAAGAAATTAAACTTAGTCGTCCAGCTTTGCCTTTGGCACGTTTGTAATTTTTTTAGGTGATGAGTAGTAGTCCCACTAATCTCATAGAAACCATTACGCCATTGCGGACCAATCGCCGCTCGCGTTTTGCTTTACTGTGGCTGCTGATGTGGATAAGTTTAGGGGCATTGCTGACCCGTAGTTTTTATTTGCAGGCCCTCCAGGGTGCAAATTTTCGTCTGGCGGCGGAGAGAAACCGCGTCGGAATACAAATTATTCCCGCGCCGCGCGGCATTATTTACGATCGCAATCAGGTCCAGTTAACAACCAATGTTTCTAGCACCGACTTAGTGGCCGATCCGGCGCTGCTACCCACGACGGAAAACGAGGCTTACTTAGTAGACAACTTGGTCCAAATATTGCCAGCCCTGCGGCCACAAGTAATCCAACTAGCTATTACTAAGGCACGACAGATTCGGCAACCGGTCACAATCATTAAAGCCATTGATCATCAAACCGTACTGAAGCTGGAAGAAGCCGGTGATAAAATTACTGGCACTAGCTTAGTATCTTCCTTAGTGCGGCAATATTCTTATCCACAAGCCGCTGCCCATGTCTTGGGTTATACCAGCGCCGTCACGGTCGAGGACCTGGAAGCTGATGCCAGTTTATATCCCACCGACAGCACCGGAAAAACCGGCATCGAGAAGCAATATGATTTGGATTTGCGCGGCCAGGCCGGGCAAGCTTTGAACGAAGTGAATGCCGCCGGGCAACCACAGACAGATTTGGGACAGCGCGAGCCAGTGGCCGGCCAGGATATTCAACTAACTATAGATATTCGGCTGCAAAATTTTATTTATTCACTTTTGTCTGAACAGGATGATAAAAGACAGCAAGCCGGAAAAAAAAGCCTGGCGG
Source organism: uncultured Candidatus Saccharibacteria bacterium (assembly GCA_964622915.1). GTDB lineage: Bacteria > Patescibacteriota > Andersenbacteria > UBA10190 > UBA10190 > CAZUSC01. The sequence continues at coordinate 9,640 of CAZUSC010000071.1, forward strand.
GAGCGGTCGTCGCTCTTGATCCGCGGTCAGGAGAGGTGCTGGCTTTAGTTAGTTATCCCTCTTTTGATCCGAATGCTTTTTCCCAACCGGCCCAGACACGAGGAGCAGCACGTTTTTTTCAAGATGAACAAAAACCCATTTTCAATCGCGCTACTGACGGTACTTATCCTCCCGGATCGATTATTAAGCCCCTGATTGCTGCCGGCGCCCTGGAAGAAAAAATTATTACGCCGCAAACTACCGTGCTGTCGACAGGGGGAATTTCGGTCGGTCCCTGGCGCTTTGCGGACTGGAAAGCGGGCGGCCATGGCGTGACCGACGTGAAAAAGGCTATTGCTGAATCCGTTAATACTTTTTTTTATTTGATCAGCGGCGGCGACGAGCAGCGCACTGGACTAGGAGTAGAGGCCATTAACAAGTACTTGCGCGCTTTTGGTTGGGGGGAGCCAACGCAAATTGATTTACCTGATGAGGCCGCTGGCTTTTTGCCCACCCCACAATGGAAGCAGGACGTTAAGCATGAGCAATGGTACATTGGCGACACTTACCATCTCGGTATCGGCCAAGGCGATGTCTTGGTGACGCCGCTGCAAGTAGCCGTCGCCACCGGTGCCCTGGCCAATGGCCAGTATCTTTTTACGCCTTATATTGTCGAACAAGCATCCCCGCCACAGCAACTACCGATCTCGCCCGCCAATATACAGATTGTGAAAGAGGGCTTGCGGCAGGCTGTGACCGATGGCTCTGGCCGCTCCTTGTCTGCATTGCCAGTTCCAGTGGCCGGCAAAACCGGCACGGCGCAAATTGGCGGGACAGACGATACCCACGCTTGGTTTACCAGTTACGGACCAACCGGAAACCCCGAATTAGTTGTGACTGTTTTATTGGAGCGCGGCGGCAGCGGCGATGCCGACGCGGTACCCATCGCCAAGGAAATTTGGCAATGGTGGGTTAAAAATGCTAATAGCATCATTGACAAATAAAAGGGTACTATACAAAATCAGGTCAATGCTCATATTTACCCCATTGTCATTCTTTGACGTCGGGCATCACAAGGTCACATATAGGGACGTGGCACATTTCGCTGGCTTTTGGATCGGAGTCTATGGAGCCTATCACGCTATTGCCGGCCTAGTAAGCTTTGACTTCCTACAGGCGCGCTATGGTGCACCAGTGTATGCTTTGGCGATTATTATCACCCTCTTGTCACTCCTGACGCCCCCCACACGTCTTTAGCGATAATTACAATGCTCTCGCTGGACGTTTTTTTATTGGCTCAATATGGCTAATATATACTATGTCAAAACAGTATGACATCATGTGAAGAAGTTTTCTTGACCTGGGTTTCTATTAGGCTAAAATGGCTCAACACGCTCTAACCTAAAAAAGGCGAGGTGTTTTTAAATAATAATTTTTAAGCGAGAAATTATTGGCTATGAAAGAGCAATACCTAACAAAAGAAGGAATGGCTGAATTGCAGGATCGCTTGCAAGTGCTAAAAACTGTTCGCCGTCGCGAGATTGCGGAAGCCATCCATACTGCTAAAGAACAAGGTGATCTATCAGAAAACGCCGAGTATGCCAGCGCCAAGGATGAGCAAAATAGGATTGAACGGGAGATCTCCGATTTAGAACTGACACTCAAAAATGCCCAGGTCATTAAGAAAGTTACCAAGGACGAAGTTAGCATAGGCAACACCGTAACACTGAAGTGCGGCGGTAAAGAGACGACCTACCGTATTGTCGGCTCCAATGAAGCTGACCCTCTCTCTGGCAAGATCAGCAATGAATCTCCGATGGGCCAAGCCCTGTTGGGTCAAAAAGAAGGGGCGGCCGTAAATATTCCCACTCCGGCTGGAAGCATTGCCTGCAAAGTCATTAGTATCAGTTAGAGCTTGTATCTACAACCTGCCAACTACTTATTGCTAACAGCTAATTCCTGGTTACTAGTTACTGATTACTGGTTACTCGTTACTCATTACTCGTTACTCATTACTCGTTACTCGTTACTGGTTGTCGTTATCCGCTATCTCGACTATTCTACGAGATAGACGCTTTTATATTGATAACTTATGGCCGAGCAAAGATTAGAGGAAGTTAGACAAAACCGTCTGTCGAAACGCCAGGCATTGATTGATGCTAACCTTCCAGTGTATCCCGCAGAAGTACGTCGCACGCACACCGTTCAGGAGGTATTAAAAAAATTTACCGAACTGCTGAACGACGAAACGGTGATTATTTTACTGGGTAGAATAACGTCAATCCGCCGACACGGGGGAGTGGTATTCATCGATTTAGCAGATGCCTCCGGTACGATCCAGGTTCAAATTACTAAGGATGAAATAGCAGCCGAATTTTTTGAACGCCTGGAATATTTAGACACGGGAGATTGGGTACAGGTTACCGGCCAGCCGATCGTAACCAAGCGCGCCGTAAATTCAGTGCAGGCTCAAGCATGGCACATAATTAGCAAATCGATCCGCCCGCTGCCGGACAGCTGGTATGGCCTGAAGGATCACGAAACTCGCTATCGACAGCGAGAAGTTGATTTATTACTGAATAAGAAAGTGCGTGAAGTATTCACCATGCGCAGCAAAGTGATTGGCTGGTTAAGAGAGTACTTGACTGGCGATGGGTATATTGAGGTAGAAACACCGGTCCTGCAAATTGTCCCGGGGGGCGCGACCGCCAAACCATTTCTCACCCATCACAACGCGTTAGATATTCCCCTTTATATGCGAATTGCGGCGGAGTTGTATTTAAAGCGATTATTGGTCGGAGGATTTGAAAAAGTGTTCGAAATCGGCAACCGCTTTCGCAATGAGGGCATCGACCGGCAACATAATCCAGAATTTACCATGTTGGAATCACAATGGGCATATGCCGACTATGAAGACTTAATGGACTTCACAGAGCGCGTCTTGGAAAAAATGGTACGGGAATTAACCGGCAGCACAGACGTAAGCTGGCAGGGAACCGTGCACTCGTATGCGATGCCCTTCAAGAGAATTAACTATATCGAGATCCTTAACAAGACCTTGTCCGTAGATGTTTTAGCCGAAAAGAATCCAGCTACTTATATTGAGTTTTTTGCCAAACATGATCTGGAGCTGCCCCAGGCGCCCACTTATTATCAATTAGTTGATGAGCTTTACAAAAAACTCATCCGACCGACGTTAATTCAACCCACGCTCGTACACGATTATCCAATCGAGATGGTGCCGCTGGCTAAGGCTAAGGTGTCTGATCCTCGTATTGCTGAAAAGTTCCAATTGGTGATCGAGGGTATGGAGATCAATAATTGCTATACGGAATTAAACGATCCGGTACGGCAACGAGAGATGTTTGTTTCCCAGGAAAAAAACCGCGCGGCGGGAGATGCAGAGGCACAAAAAATTGATGAGGAATATTTGCGGGCGATGGAGTATGGCATGCCGCCTAACGCGGGGTGGAGTTTGGGGATTGACCGCCTGGTGATGCTGCTGACAGATTCCCCTAGTATTCGCGATACCATCCTCTTTCCCTTGCTAAAACCCGAAAAGTAAACACATGCCCAGTAACAACAACTTCATGTTAGCTCGCTCGGCAACAATAACCGTTAGTAAACCTATGATAATCAAGAACAGACAATCTTCACTATTAACCTCAACTTACTTCGCTCGCTAAGGCGTTGCCGGATGAAGTTTTGTTACTGGGTATGTTGGATATTAAATTCATCAGAGAGAATTCACAGCTTGTAAAAGATAACTTAAGAAAGCGCGGATCTAAAGCGAGCGTAGACGATTTGCTACGGGTAGACGAAGAGTGGCGAGCGGCCAGCCAGAAAGTAGACGAGTTAAGGGCCCAAGTTAACGAGGCCAACCCCCGCGTTGCCACTGCCGAGAGCAAAGATAAAAAAGAGCTGATTGAACAAATGCGTGCGATTAGCGATCAGCTGAACCAAGCTATACGCGGCGCAGAAGAGCTAGCAGGGCGTCGTCTGTCTCTCTGGCGATCTATTCCTAATCTTGTGCTGTCCGATGTGCCGGCTGGCGGGGAGCCAGACTTCGAATTGGTAAGTGAATCAGCCATTAGGCCGCGCCCCGATGCCACCAAGGACTATTTAACGCTGCTTGGTGATGATATCGATTTAGAGCGGGCTGCTAAAGTATCGGGCGGGCGTTTCGTATATATAAAAGGCCCACTAGCACGACTGGAGTTGGCACTGGTCTCATACATTTTTGACCAGTTGTCGGCCCAAGAATTTAAGCCCGTAATACCGCCGGTGCTTGTAAAAGAGGAGGCAATGGCCGGCATGGGATACTTAGACCATGACGGGGACGAGATTTACCAGACACAGGATAATCTATATTTGGTCGGTACCAGCGAACAGTCGATCGGTCCCATGCATGCGAATGAGATTTTGGCGGAAGCTGACCTGCCACTGCGTTATGTCGGGTTTTCGGCTTGTTTCCGGCGCGAGGCCGGCAGCCATGGTAAGGACGTCCGCGGTATTTTGCGGCTGCATCAGTTTGATAAAGTAGAGATGTTTAGTTTTACGACACCGGATAAATCAGAGGAGGAACATCAGTTTTTACTGAGCCAGCAGCAAGCAATTATGAATGCCCTGGAGTTGCCATACCGCGTAGTCAAATTAGCCGCGCAGGCCCTGGGCGCTCCGGCCGCCAAAACATATGATATTGAAACTTGGATTCCCAGTGAAGGCCAATACCGCGAAACTCATTCCACTAGCAATACCACGGACTGGCAAGCACGACGGCTAAAAATAAAAGTTCGTCGCGGTGATGCGGTAGTGCCAGCGCATCTGCTCAACGGCACAGCCATTGCCTTAAGCCGGATACTCATTGCCCTGATTGAAAACCATCAACAGTCTGACGGATCTATTAAGATTCCCAGCGCCCTGCATTCATATTTGCCTTGGCAAGCTATTACTCCCAATAGGTAGCCAGTGGGGTAAAATAAGGGAGTGAGATTTTTCCCCGCAAAATTTGCTGGTGGGCGTTGGTATCCTTGGCGCCAAAAATTAGTAGAATGGCTATCGCTGATTTTATTAGTGGCTTTGGTAGTAGGCCCGCTAAGTTTTTTGGGCTGGCTAGTATTTTTTACTAATACTTTTCGCATCCAGGCCGTCACAGTAGTCGACGCCCATGACCACACTCAACAAGAAATAATAAGTCAGACCAAAGAGGTGGTGGGACAAAATATTATGTTTATCCAGACGATCGTAATCCAGCAGCGTCTCCTCAATAATATTCCGCAATTACGCGATGTGCGTATTGTTAGAAAGCTTCCCGGCACACTGAAAATAATTGCTCAGGAAAAAACTCCGGCTCTCTTACTGATCTCTAGCGGCAAGTACCACTTTGTGGACAGTGGCGGCATAGTCTATGAGCCAGCCCGTCTAGAAACATTACCGGGCACGGTCCTGCCCATTATTAAAAATAGTGACGAGACAGCTAAAACAACTTTAGGAACACGGGCGGTCGAGCCGACTTTTGTACAATTTGTTCTCCAGGCGGAAGCCAGTTTGCCTGCGGTAGTGGGAGCCCAGGTAGCCGGCATCCGTATCCCATCACTATCCGCTCGTGAAGTACATTTTCAATTCGATAATAACTGGGTAGTCAGGCTCGATAGCACACGCAGTCTCGACGCCCAACTTCGCATTCTCAAAAATCTGCTCGATTACTCTATCGACCCACAGAAAAAATCCCAGATTGAATATATTGATCTGCGTATTCCCAAGCGGGTTTATTACAAATATCGGTAACATCCGCCTAATCAGACTACCGCGCGTATTTCCTGACAATAATTTCTCCCTGGTAAACAAACACTTCCGGGTATGACCATTCTTGCGCCAATCGCCACTCCGGCGACAGCGCTGCCTTGCTGCCGCCAAAGCCTGTCGTATCTACCACCCACAGTACTTTGTCCGAGACTTCCGCCACATTCTGGGGCGTCATAAAATCATCTTCAGTAAAAATTGGTCCGCCGGCAAAGTGAGGAAATTCTCCTGCCTCCGAATATATTTTCGGTATTACTTTACTGCCGTATTCTTCACGCGCGTAGTGATCAATGGCAAAAAATACGAATGGCGAACTAACCAGCAGTCGCTCGTTGGGGTTAATCTGGGAGAAAACCTGCCGGGCAGCGGCCTGCGCGCCCGGTTTACGTGGGATATCCAGTTCCTGCCAATAACGTACATAGGCCGCCACAAAAAAGAGCAGTACCGCTACTATTGCCAACCGCCGCCAGGAAGCCCAGGGTAACCGTAAAAGAAGATGCGCTAAACCTATAAAAATAAATATATTGGCGAATACCAAAAAACGATCCTGGTATAAACTCTGGCCCACAAAGGAAATAACGACACTCAACAAAAAAGGAACGGCCCCGCACAAAAGTACTAGCCAATTAGCCTGGCAAATAGGATTGTTGACGCGCCCTTCGCGCCGCCTGGCCCGGCCGCCATCAAAGGCCAGCCATAGCCACAATACAACTACAACAGCCAAGGGTAATATTGTTAAGCCAGCCGCCGGCCATTGATGGATAGGCAGGCTGGCCGTTGGAAAAAACATTCGATAAAAAGTATCGGGAATAGACCAGCCGCCAATAGGCGGTACCCAAAAGGCGGCCTGGACTTGTGAATTTTGCCGCCAGAAAGTGGGTAGCCACGGTGCTAACAGTAGCACTACGGCGCCAGCCGCTGACAGCGCATACCAGGATAGACGCGCTTGCATCATTTCCCCCAAGCGCCAGCGCGTCTGCGCAATTAAGATGGTGACCACAAAAATTCCCTGGCCTAATACGGTAAGGAGCGCAAAGTAATGGGTGTAAATAAAAGCGGCCGCCATGACGGCATAGGCCAGCCACCACCACAACCGCTGGGGGTTCCGCCGTACAGCCTTTAATAATAGCCAAGAGGAACCAATGGCCAGAAACGTTCCTAGCGAATACATGCGTGCTTCCCAGGCAAAGGCCGCTTGCCAACCGGACAGCGCCAGTAGGGCGGCTGCTAATAAACCGACCGCGCGGGAGCGCCAGGCACTAGCCGCAAAAAGATAGGCAGCCGCAATGGTAGCACCGGCCAAAAAAATGGAAAATGATCGCAGGGCGACAAGCGAGGTGCCAAAGATATTACCCCAGCCACGCAATAAAATGTAATAAAGAGGCGGATGCACATCGGCGGCAATTCGGGTCATCATTTCCGGCCAGGGGAATTGTATCAACCGCCAAGAAAAAGCTTCATCAAACCACAAGCTGCGCGCCGTCAGTTGATAGGATCTAATCGCTACTCCGACAATGATGATTAGCAGTAATAACCACATGACTTGGCGGCGATTCATGTCTATCAGCGTATCGCGCTTGCCTACAAGCTACAACCTAATCAGCCATTCATTAGACAACGATTGGTGATTTTCATTCAATAGAGTATCATAGGGGTAGATCAAATAACTTCCAACACCAACAAAAAGTTAGGCTATGAGCATCGACAACCGCATTCTAGCTCTCATTAAGCAGCGCCTTGATGATGCCGAACGTAATATTCAATATGTTCGACAAACCCTCGAAGAGGAATTGTCCGGCTCACCTAAAAGTGATGCTGGTATTGAAACTGAAGTAGCAGATGATCAAACAAAGGAAGAGAAAATTATTGAGGGAGTATTTGACGGACAGAACATGCAGGGTAATGACAGTGAAGAATACCCCGTGCCGCCGAATTATGCTTCCAAATCAAAATTGGTAGAGGGCGATGTCTTAAAGCTCACTATTGGCGCCGACGGGGCGTTTACTTATAAACAGATTAGTCCGGTGGAGCGGGAAAGGGCGGTCGGCACGATGGTGGTCGACGAACATGGAAATTTCGGGGTAAAAGTCGGCGATAAAACATACCGGGTGCTGCTAGCCAGTGTCACTTTCTACCATGCCAACGAAGGGGACGAAGTAACAATTCTCTTGCCGCAACATGGTGAGGCGGAGTGGGGTGCAGTGGAAAACGTTATTCACCAGGGTAACTAAGACCGATGACTTCAGAAATAGCAGTTCGCCTGGTAGCGAAGCTGCCACCGCAATATCAGACGGCCGCCAAACAGTTTATTAAATTCGGTATCACCGGCACGATTGGCGCGGCCGTTGATTTTAGCACTTACGCCTTGCTGACACGCGTGGTTGGTTGGACGACGCTTTATAGCATTGCCGGTTATCAAATTAGTGCCGCCAACAACGTTAGCGTTTTACTAGCCATTTTAAGCAATTTCCTCCTGAATAAATTCTGGACTTTTCGCGCCGGCGGTAACGCCGCTGGACAAGGAATCGGCTATTTCATCCTCAACACATTTACCTGGGCGCTCAACCAACTGCTAATGTCTTACTTTGCTTTCCACCTGCCCATTTTTGCCGCGCTTTTCGGCGAACAAAAAGACTTTGCCGGCAAAGCAATGGCGATCGGTATCATTTTGTTTGTGAACTTCTTTGGCAGCAAATTTATCATTTTCCGCAAAAACGCCGGGGAGAGAGCGAAGCAGAGTTAGAAAATGGAAATTAAGAAATTGCGTGGTCAACAATTTTCTATTTTCTGATTTCTTACTTTCTAATTGCCAGTTTCTGGTTTATTTTTTCTTGGTCACTAGCATAGATAGGGCCAGTTGGTATAATAGCCTTCTGGATTAATATTGCTATTTTCTATTTTCTGATTTCCAATTTCTAAAACATGCCTACATTATATCGCCAATATCGCCCGCAAACCTTCGCCGAAGTAGTCGGCCAAGACCATATTACCAAGACGTTGCAGCAAGCAATCAAGCAGGACCGTATTAGCCATGCTTATCTTTTCCAGGGTCCCCGCGGCACGGGTAAAACAACCACGGCGCGTTTATTAGCCAAGCGCCTCAACTGCCTTAAGGCGAAGGATACCGAGCCTTGCGGTCAGTGCTCTCTTTGCGTTGCGGCAAAAAATAATCAGAACCTGGACATCATTGAAATCGATGCGGCCAGCAACCGCGGCATTGATGACATTCGCGCCCTGCGCGAGCGCATTAGTCTGTCACCGACCATCAGTAAATACAAAGTCTACATCATCGACGAGGTTCACATGCTAACTAACGAAGCCTTTGCGGCGCTACTCAAAACTTTAGAAGAGCCTGTTAAACATGCCATCTTTATTCTCGCCACGACGGAATTGCATAAGGTGCCGGCTACCATTCTTTCCCGCTGCCAGGTTTATCGGTTCCGCCGAGCCACAGCAGATGAAATGCGACAACGTCTGCAATATATCTTAAAGGAAGAAAAAAGAATGGCCGCTGATGATGTTATAAATTTTATTATTGATCGCAGTGATGGCTGTTACCGAGACGCCGAATCCTTGCTTGGACAATTACTTACGATGCAACCCGACAAAATTAAATTAGACGAAGCAACGCAACTTCTGGGTTTGCCGTCTCCACAACAAGTCACTGATTTCCTGTCAGCCTTAGTTGCCAATGATGTCGAGAAAGCCGTAAAAGTTACGGATGAAGTTTATAATAGCGGAGTCGATCCAGAACAATTTACACGTGAAGCTATCCGCGCCGCTCGCGACGCCTGCCTGGCAATTTATATCAAAAAGGATAGCATACCATCTTTTGCGCGCCTTAACGGAGCAACCGGGCGCCTGCCCGTTATAATTCGCGCCTTGATTCAGGCCATCCAGGACCTAGCCTTCGTCCCGCAGCCTCTTATCGCCTTGCAGTTAGCCGTTCTTTCTTCGGTTTCGACCGCTCCTATTAGCAGCGGCGCCGGGCCAGGCCCAGTAAAAACCACTAGCCAGCCTGTGATGTCCTTTCAACCAAAGGCTGCTAAAATCGCCACCGGGACAGCCGCAGGAACGTTGCCCGTGATACCGATTACTGAAATTACCAGGTTATGGCCGCAATTAATTGAGAAAATAAAAGCGCAGAATCCGGTGGCGGCGACTTTCTTACGGGCGATCGAGCCGGCAGTCGTGGAAGGCAGTACCGTCAAGCTAAACGCCCAATTTTCTCTGCACTTAAATTTCTTTTCCAAACCCGACAATCAAAAACTGGTCGAGCAAACTTTAAGCCATTTATCTGATAAAAAATTAACGGTCGTCTTTCAGTTGAACAGCAACGTGACGTCTTATGCACCGCCAGCCGAACAAAATCACCAAAAAGAAGAGGAGCTGCTAAAAAATGTCCAGGAAGTATTTGGAGTAAAAGCGAAGTGAAGCGCTCCTCGGAATTACCACTTGGTATTGGGGTAATACCTTGTGGATCGGCCAATTTGCTGTTATAACGACAATCTATTCCGGGGTCGTCTAAAGGCAGGACGGGAACCTTTGGAGTTCCAGATAGGGGTTCGATTCCCTTCCCCGGAACCGCGCTGAGCGCGGTTACCGTGCGCTAAGCGCACGAACCAGCTCACAAAGATATAATCAAACTATGTACTATGTTTACATCCTACATAGCAGCGAGGATGGTAAATTATATACGGGATTTACGCCTGATATGAAAAATAGAATCAAGGCTCATAGTGGCGGTTATGTACAAGCTACTAAACATGGGCTACCACTTGTGCTTATTCATTACGAGGCATTCTTAACTTCCCAAGATGCGCGAAGGCGAGAAAAGTATCTCAAGGGGGGTAATGGCAAAAAAGGAATTGGAAATATTGCTTAAAACGTATTTTGAGAAAAACAAATGGAAGAAATCAATGGACCAGATTTTTTCTACGGCTCGCATAGGTCGTTACTTCTTTCATCAAATAGGCCGCAATCCTCATACTACCGCTTTTTAGGTAAAGAAAAAGCCCAAGTGAGTGTTTAGTTCACTTGGGCGTACAGTTTGGACAAAGACTGTGTGGTTCACGCCTCAACCTTTTCGGGTGTGGGCTTGGTTGCCCGAGGCTTGATATACAGCAGGTACATCATCACGGTCTCAACCGTGAAGAACGTGATCGGCTGTGCCGCATCTTGCAGGGTCCACGAGGGGATCGCAATAACCGCAGCCACACAGGACAACCAGAAGAGGGTCCAGGCGGTTCGATCCTCTTTGCTTGGGTCATGCCAAGCTGACACGAATGTTGGGATCGAGCCGACGAATACGACGCACTGGCTGGTCAGGATTGCCAAGACAGGATTGCTGAACGCTTGCCATAGTACGATGCCAACAACGGCACCAACGAGGCAGAATACGTCCAACTTTGTCCATCCAGGCTTTCCGTACTTGATTGCCAGTACAACGACGACCCAGGCACCGAGCATAGCACCAACGATTTGCCCATTCACAGCGTTCTCGGCGTACATACCGAGAAGTGTGATGGTGTCGAGCGATGCCCAGATGACCCAGGACGCTTTGGCAGGCTTCGTTTCGCCACGAACGATGGCGATGATGTAGGGTACGAACCCAGCCATGAACAGCAGACCAGCGACCACAGACAGAACGCTCTGGATAGTGGACACGTCTATTCTCCTTTTCGATGGAGGGTTTTGATTTGAGTGGGCAGGTGTTACTTCCGCATCTCAACCGTGAACCGTCATTCACGCCTAAGACACAGAAATAGCTAAGAACAGCTCATATTAGCAGATTTTATACTACTTGTCAATAGTGACCTTTTTGACGCAAAGCAGCACCGCATCTACTCAAATCGCTTCGCTTGATCCAGCATTTCCCTAATCTGCGTAATTCTAACCCTTAGGTTTAACAAGGCTCTCAGAAGCCATATAATAGCTTTATGAGCTATCGGGATGATGAGTTGGTTTCTGGCGAGGTTTATCATGTATGTACTCGCGGAGTAGAGCAGCGAAATATTTTTCGAAATGATAAGGACCGCCATAGGTTTTTAAAATTATTGCTTCATTGTTTGCCACGCGGTGCGGTAAAGAGTTTTTCGATAGCCCAAAAATTTAAGCAAGAAGTAAAGTTAACTAAGAAAGGGGCGGGACAAGTTGATTTATTAGCCTACTGTCTGATGTCGAATCATATTCATCTTCTAATACGACAGAATGCAGAAAGTGGTATTTCTAAATATATGCATCGACTACTAACTGGCTATGCAAAATATTTCAATATGAGCGAACATCGTTCCGGTTCTTTATTTCTTAATCCATTTCGTGCTGTCTTAGTGGACGGAGATGAACAACTACTTCAGGTCAGTCGATATATTCACCTTAACCCATATGTAGCACACATGATCGGTGATCCTTTGGTTTATTCCTGGTCCTCGCTACCCGAATATTTAAGAAGCAAGAAGGCAACTACTTGTCACACGGCATTGTTACACAGCCTTATGAAGCCGGAAGAGTACCAGAAGTTCATTTTTGATGAGGCCGGGTATGCAAGATCATTAGCAGATATACAACACATACTTGTTGATCATGATGACTAGAGCTGTTTTAAGGCTCTTTTTAAACCTAAGGGTTAGAACCCTTAAGGGTTAGAACCCTAAGGGTTAGAACCCCCCAAAAATCTGTAACATTTGTAACATGTTGTTTTGCGCTGTCCCCATAAAATAGGTATCATTGATTTATGGATAAAATGGATAAAAAAGAACTAGAGGAAATTTTAGCAAAGCATGCCAAAAACACTGACTATAAGTTAGAGATTATTGTTGATGACGTAGCAGTGATCAAGGAGGGTATGGTGCATTTGCAAGATGATGTATCCGTCCTAAAAAAAGATGTGTCTGGATTAAAAGAAGATGTGTCCAACCTAACAGAAAAAGTGGAAGTAATATTTGAACAAACCGGAAAGCTGACGATCGACATGGAAGTGATAAAAAATTCTATCCAGCGCCACGAACAAAAAGTTAAGCAACTGTAGCCCTCCGGGGCTCTGCCAAAGACCCTCAAAACCCTAGAGTCAGGTTCTAGACCATAGTGGGGAACACCTGAGCGAAGTTGCAGCAACGGCCTTCAAATAATAACTAGTCGCTAGCTCGAAATATATATAAAGAAAAGCCGCGGTTTGAGTCAGCGACGCTGTCCCTGAAGAGCGCCTAGTGATAAAATACGGACATGAAAATCACCAAGCTTGGACATTGCTGCTTGCTTATCGAAGACAACGGGAAAGTCATTATGACTGACCCCGGTGCCTGGACGACCACTCAAAACGACGTTACGGGAGTAGATACCATCCTTATAACCCACGAGCATGCCGATCATTTTCA
>CAZUSC010000072.1:0-3980 GCA_964622915.1 uncultured Candidatus Saccharibacteria bacterium
GTCCATTAACCGTGCGTTGCGCTTGAAGAGTGGCTGGCCGGGAATTACATCGTTGACACTGCATAGATAAATTATAACAGCAAATTAGTGGTTATATCCTCCCCACTATTACGACTACATGCCCACTAGTCAATAACTCTATCAATTCAAAAAAATAAAGCGCTCAAGGACACAGGGTTGTGTGTCTCGAGCGCTTCGTACCCGGCGTGAAAAGCCGAGCAGGGAACAATCTACCACTCTCGGTGCTTCCACCGCGCTGTGGGGTCTATGTGGTACCGGCGAGTTGGATGGTCTTCGTCGCGGAAGGCCATCACACTGCCGTCGGCTAGCCGCTTAACTGCAAATCCAGCCGGTGGGCATGGCACTTCAACTAGCTCGAAGGCGCCTCCCATGGGCACCCACGTGGTAGGAGTTGGGGCAAGAACCGGACCACCTTCCGGAGGCTTTTGCGGGACATGGTCGTGGATGGGAGAAGAAGGCTTCTTTTCTTCCTTTTTTTCCTCCCGGACCTCCGGTTTTTCCTGAATTTTGTACCAGGTATTCCGGAGTTTAAGGTAGGCTTCGCCAGCTTCCCCCATCTGATTCATGAGGTCCGCCGCTTCCCGGAAGGTCCACTGATGCTTGCCTGAATCGGAAGATTCCTCTTCGTCGGCTGGCTCGGCCTTCGGAGCAGCTTCCACTGCTCGAGAGCGCCGCACACGCCGCGTCTTGCGAGTAGGCGGAGTGGCGTCGGCCTCTTCGGAATCTTCCTCGGCTTGTTCATCCACCAAAGACGATTCCGCCTTGGCCAAAGCGGTCTTCGCGTCATGCAGCACTTGCCCGGCAGCAGTAATGTGTTCGGCCGCCGTGGGCAGCCGATGGGTGTTGTCCACCTCGACGTAATAGATGGTGTTGCCATCGTTTACTCTTTTGTACTGCTTCGGGTTTTGGGCCGCCTGTTTCGGCGAACTCTCAAGAGTTTTGAGCCGAGTTTCGTGGTCGGCGAAACGCCCGTTGTGGCCCTTGGTCGTTTCATCAAGTTCGTTGATCTTGTCGGTGTGGCCGTTGAGCTGCTTGATAACCGGATGATTGGGATCGTTCCAGTTCTCTTTGCAACCACAAAGACCAATCGACAGCCCACACAGAAGCGCAAACATCGTTTTCATTATCGATTTCTCCCAACTAATGCCAGATTAATGGGTAATGGACGCAGGCAGCTCTGCTTACTTGGACGTGTTCAACTGCTTAAGCTGCGGAACATTGGGCGCGCTGCCGAAGTTGGTGTTGAGGGAGATCGTCCCCACCACGATGGCTGCAGTCACAACGACCGCAGTTAATGCGGCAGCCCAGCGGTGGCTGGAAATCCAAGCCGTGACGCTCCGGCCGCCCGTCGCTTTTGCAGCCGACCCGGTTGCTGAGGTGGCGGCGGTCGTCGGACGCGAAAGTCCTTCAACCTTCTCCGTGAGCGTTTTCAACGTCGCAGGGAGAGACTCGAGGCTGGTCTTCAAACCGGCGAGCGTTTTGATATCGGCCAACGCCGGGTCGAGCTTCTCGATGAGCCTTTTGTATTGACCAAGCAGGCCGTCGACGACGGTCTTGGAATGCAAATTCGCATTCCGTTCGCGCTCGGTCTGGAATGCTTCCTTCGCCGTCTTCAGTTGTGTGTTGGCGTCGTTGAGCTGCGGTTGCAGTTCATCGCGGACAGCCTGTTTGGCTGTCTCGATATCGGCCAACCATTCCGTTTCTGTCTTTTTTTTCGTTGTTCTTGGCACCATTTCTTTTTTTCTCCTGGTTGAGGGTTTTTGCCGCGCAAAGAGGCAGAGCCTCCGCCCGGCTTTTCTTTGCCGCGCGCTGCGGCCTTGCTGGGTTGGTAATGTGGCATTCGTGAGCCGGGTTGGGTGGCGACGTGTAATCCTTTCAAAGTAGGAGAATGGGAAATGGTTGTTTAAGTTGTGGAATGACCATTCGGACTTCCGGTTTAACCTACTATTAATGCATACTACAATAACCTTGTCAAGTTTATTTCTTTGTGCTATAGTGTCTAGTTATGAAAATTTACTTCACTGGGCAAAAAGGCTTCCCAGCCGTTAATGCAGACGATTTGGATGAAAAAAGGGTTGAGGCTCTGGCGAAAATCCTTGCTGCTAAAAACCATAACGTTATAGTTTCTTCTTGCCACAGCTATAACGGATCGGCTTTTTGGTATGGAAATATTGAATTAAAGAGGCGCTGGACAGTTAATCCCGAAAAACCCGGTGGCTGGCTGCCCGCCCTAGTTGATGTGCTGACAATTTGGCGCACAAAGCCTGATGCTGTTCATATTCATGGCTGGAAAGCTGCTATGTCATCTCCTCTTATTAGCTGGTTAGTTCCGGAAGCTGCTCTTATCTTCACAATTAGCGCCTTGCCGAAAACAAATTCACTAGTGGCTCGCTACGTTGCCAAAAAAGCTGAAGTAACTTTTGATGCTATAACTGTTCCCAATCGCCGCTTGCAATACGAACTGCTGCATTATTTAAACCTTCGAGCAACTTATGTGCCCGATGGCTATAAGATTCCCAAACTACCTAACGTGCCAGTTACGGAGTGGAAATTACGCGCCGGACAGTATTGCTTAACGACAGCCGATTGGATTGAGGATATTCGTTGGATTGCTCGAGCATACGCCAAGCTTAAAACTCGAAAAAAGTTGGTTGTTTGTAATGAAGAAACCCCAGAAATCAACCGCCTGGCTAAAAGATACCGTTTCTTACAAATTATCGTCTCCCGCCCCGGCCGCGCCTATACGTCACTAGTTCGCCAAGCGGCAGTGGTTATTTTTGGCACGCCGACCGCGGGCACGGAGTCTTTGCTGCAAGCGATGGACAGTCGCCGGCCAATAATTGCTGTCAGTGATTCCTTAAACGAGGAAACAGTGGGCACGACGGCTGTTGTTATAAAAAACGAGGACGAGGCCGCTCTAACGCAGGCTCTATCTGAAGTCATTAACAGTAACGAAACCAGATCTTTGACCGTCAGCAAAACATCCAAGCGTGCCAAAAATCATTTCACCTGGGTGCGTTTAGCTAAGGAATACGCAAAGCTTTACCATCAACCAGAAGTTATTGCTGTGCCAATTGATTCAGCCCTTGCTCGACCGACCTGGCACGTTGCGTAAAAGTAGAAATTGGAAATTAGAAAATAGAAACTGGTTATTTGGGAAATTAGAAAATTGTTAGCCACGCAATTTCTTAATTTCCAGTTTCTGGTTTCTGGTTTCTCGAGCGCTGGTAATTACTTTACCAGTAGGTAATATTGTAACTACTTTAAGCGGATGTAGCCGAATTGGTATAGGCGTACGGCTTAGGACCGTATGGGGCAACCCGTGGAGGTTCGAGTCCTCTCATCCGCACCACGCAAAATAAAATTGCAAAGCAATTTTATCGCGTGGCGCAGCCATACAAAATGCAGAAGACTACATCGCGTGGCGTAGCCATGCGTTTTTCTGCGTGAGCCACGAGAAGACTGCTTTGAGAGCAGTCTTTTTTCGTGGTCAAGACTTACGTAGAGGGGCTTCCTTAAATGGGCCTAAAAACGGCTCTTTCGCCCGTATAGGCCATTTCTACGTAAGAAAAAATTGACATTTCTCCAGAATTGAACTAAGGATGATAGTATTCGTTGGCCAGTAGCTAGTATAGCAATTTCCTGTTCTCTCAAAAAAACGGAGGCGCGATCATGGTGCAAGATTGGGACATAAAGGTATATATCCACGGTGACGTAAGTAAAATTGAAGGGTTAGAAAAGAGCGGTGAGGAGACGTGGCTAAACGGTGTGCGTCTACACTGTACAAACGATCGCTGGTATTTTTGTCTCGATAGCTTGCTTGATGAAATACCTGATGTAGTACAAAAGCACGTTTCTTACATCGCTGCTCTATTGGATGAATTCTATGACACGAGCAGTAGGGGTCCACTAGAGGGGGCTTTTCGGTATCAAACAGCGGAAGCAGAAGTGCTGAGTGA
>CAZUSC010000073.1:0-4721 GCA_964622915.1 uncultured Candidatus Saccharibacteria bacterium
GACGCTCGCCCTGCTGGCTTTGACCACTAACGCTTGGGAGAAACAGTATAACGTTTGGATCCCGTACCGGACCATCAAAGAAATAGTGGACAATACATCGTCCATACTGCCTTTTGTGCCTTTTCCGGAAAAAGCCTTCGATATATTAGAAGAGGCCATCGTGTATGCGCAGGGCAACAAGCATACCACTATCAGTGTTGATATTATCCACTACTTAATTGCACAAAAAGTGGGTATTAATGTGGGCCAGTTGCGCGCTAACGAGCAAAAACACCTACTAAGCTTAGAAGATATCATTCATCAGCGCGTCGTTAACCAGCAGCAGGGAGTGACGGCCGTAGTCCGGGCGATGATTCGCTCCCGCGCTGGCGTCCGAAGCGCCAAAAAACCTATTGGCACATTCCTCTTTTTGGGTCCGACGGGGGTAGGAAAAACAGAAACAGCCAAGGCATTGGCAGCGGCGTTTTTTGGTTCAGAGGATTCCTTACAGCGCCTAGACATGAGTGAATTTCAGGGTGCCGATGGCTTGAATCGCCTAATTGGTGGCGGGACTATGTCAAGCGGCCGACTAACCTCACTGATTGCCGACCACCCTTTCTCCGTGTTGCTGCTGGATGAATTTGAAAAGTCGGATATTTTGGTTCAGCAATTATTTTTACCCGTCCTGGATGAAGGTTATTTAACCGATGCTCTGGGTAGGCGCTATTCTTTTCATCACACCATCATTATTGCCACCAGTAACGCCGGCGCCGAGTTTATTCGTACCCGTATCGGTGATACCGGCAAAGTACCGCCCGATTTTAATGACCAACTCCGTGAGCACATACTGCAGCAGGGTCTTTTTCGCCCAGAAACTCTCAATCGTTTTGATGGAGTAATTACTTTTACCCCGCTAACACCCGAACACATCAAACAAGTGGCCGGCCTAATGCTAAGAAAACTCAATAAGCGTCTGGATGCCGAACAAGGCATTACAGTCGCCATTACTGACGATTTGTTAAACTTCCTGGTAAAGATTGGCTATGATCCTGAATTCGGCGCGCGGCCAATGACGAGGGCGATTCAAAATACCGTAGAGTATATCGTGGCCGAGAGTATTATCCGCGGTAACGTGCAGCCGGGGCAGCAATTAACTTTAAGTATGGCGCAGCTAGCCGCCATAAGTACTTCAGCCAAGTAAGCCGCTTGTAGGCTTTCAGTCGCCTATTTTTCGCAGACGGCTGCGGATCGCTTGAGTCTTTTTCTTGAGTTGCGGCAGAAATCTTTCCACGCGAAGACGCGTTCATCCTGCCAGTGCAGGATGCCGCTGACGCTCGTCTTGCGCCTGTCAATTTTCATATGACAGACCAGCCCGCAAAACTCCGCGGGCCTTCGCCTAGAAAAAATTCCTGCCTGCTTCTCATGCTAATTTTATTACAGATGCCCAGGCATTTGTTTTTGAGCGATGCCGCGCAGCCTTACTGGCAGTAAGGCGAGCGAAAGATGCGCCCCGCCGCTGGGCGGGACGACATCGTTCGCGAAAAAATAAGTGGCTGGGCTCTCTTTTTTATTGCGGTGTAGTTTCTGATGCGTCTACAAGCGACAACTCTAGTATGCGCGTACCATCTAGCAGGTATGCTTTTTTTTCTGCCGGGTCGATAGCAACATCGGTCAGCTGCTCAATCCCTTCGACGAAAATCTGCCGAATTAAGGCGCCCTCTTTGCCATAAACCACGATTCGTTTATTGGCGGTATCCAGCAGGTACAAGTACTGCAAATCCTCCGCGGCGATTATTTTCGTCGCCGTCGCTAAGCTGGGCTCAACCTTTTCCTGAACGTAATCGGCTGGCTTGCCTTTAAATAGACGCTTGATCGATCCGTCCTTGAGCAACGTGAAAATATTCCCGTCAATGCCGAAGCTCTTAATATCGCCTTTAGGAAAAGACTCGTCGACAATCCACGGCTCACCGCTGCTATAACCGCGCAGGGTTTTGTTAAAAACGAAGATATTCTGCGCGGCAGCATCCAGGACATATAACCGGTTGCCAAAGACAGCGACATCTAAGATGTTAGGGTCGCTGCTGGGGAATTGGATGTCTTGGGCAAGCAGGGTATCTTTAGCGGCATCAAATAAGGCAATGCCCGGGGTAGTGGTGTTAAAAGTAATGGTCTTGTCGGAAGGGTGAACTGCCCCGCTAGTGATAAAGCCGATGCCTTGGGTGGTTTGATGAACAAGGTCTGGTTTTTGACCTGGCGTAACTTTAACAATTGAGTTGTTGTCTGGATTGACCGTGTATATGCTGCCATTGACTAAGAAAACATTCTTAGGAGGAGTACCGGCGATGAGCGTGACCGTCTCTCCGACAACAGGCAAGCTAGACGCTACCGCCCGGCTAACCCGCTGCAGGCGGTCTGTTTGCTTAGTAATTTGCTGTTGCAGTTGAGCAGTTTCGTCCTGATATAATTTGCTATCCTTAAGTTTAACGAGCAGTTGGTTAGCTTCTCCCAACAAACCCTTGGCTTGTTCTCTATTGTCATAGATCAGGGCAGTGTCAGCCGCTTCCACTTTCGTTTGCGCTTCATGAAGCACTTCACTGGCTTGCTGGATGTATTGGTCGGCTGTTCGCTTTCTTTGAAGCAACAACAGGCTGGCGGCGAGGGCAATCAGTAATATGACAGCGGTTAAAGCAAGGATTTTACTCGTTGTCGGCAGGGATCGGAGCGCGGCCCGCCCGCTGGTTGGCAGCGTCTTCAGGTTTGTTAAGGAGCCAACTAGACGCCTGCCGGCTTGAGCCGGCGCTAGGCCGGATGCCGCTTCACCGGCCATAGGAAACGACTGTCGGCCGCGCTGGGCGAGAACTTGAATGTTCCTGCCCGTCACTTGCCCGGCTTTTACTAGCGCGCGGCCCCCGTGACGCGAGCCTTGTTTGATGACCGGCCAAATATAGCGGCGAGTCATCTGCCAAGTCTTGGTAAACATTTGCATCACTAGCAAAAGGGTACTTTGCAGAAAACTGCGTCTGATCACCAGGGGCTGACGGGGTCTAATATTATCGTGGCTAAATCCAGAGGCGGCACGGCGAGCAGCGGCATAGCTAGGAGCTGCTTTGGTACCAGTGGTATGGGAGCGAGCGCTAACGTATTGCGGCAGCAAAGCTACGGTCACTATGGCCACTGGCGCTTGCTGGCCGGTATCCTTGTACAGATTGGCCAGGCGGGAGGAAATAGTAGCCGCCGCCGGATCCAGTGTGAGACGGCCAAGCGTGGCCATACTAAAGAGAGAATGAAAATTAGCAGTAGCGAAAAAGAGGGTGTCACGGGCCTTAACTTCCCCGCTGGCTACTTGAGAAAAAGTTTGCAAAGCATTAGTAATAGGAAAATGGGCCAGCCCCAGAGAAACTTCAGTTAAGTTCGCTTTACGCGCCAAGAAAATTTGACCGCCGCCGGCTACGCTGACATGAAGTTGATCACCAACCAAAATGCCGATAGCCATGTGAAAATAACCCATCCAATCGCGCATTCCTTGCTCGGCGGCATCATGAAGAATCAGGTTAGCCTGATGCAGCGCCATCTCGAAGCTGTTAGCGGAAGTGCGCGAGGGATCCCGGTAATACTCTTTTTGAATAGAAGTAACCACGGTTTCGATCAGCTCCGAGCCAATGCCTTGATTGGCGGCCGTTTCTCCGGCCGCAAACAACCAACCAAAATGCTCCTCGCCCACCGACGGCTCAAAAATATACGTTTCACAAACGTACTTGTTGTCTTGACACAGTATTAACTCTTCAGCCTGGGGATGAAGAGGAAAATCACCGTCCGGAGGCGTCATTGGCCAAGTATACCAACTCTAGGCTATAGGGGGTAGATGTATAACAGGTAGTAGTTGGTAGGTTGTAGGTGGTAGTTTAAGACACGACCATTTGTCTGACATCACTCTAGAATCATACCGTCTACGAACTACTCACTACTAACTACAACCTCACTTGCTTGCTTATTCCCCAGGTGCCCAGTAAACTTTTTACATGTCAGGGCGCCCGTTTCCTCTTGAGAAAATCTTTGGTTCGCGGACCAGGGTTAAAATTATTACGCTCTTTACGACTGGAGTTAAGCGTCCCTATTTTGTCCGCGAGATTTCTCGGACGGTTAATGAGCGGCTCAACGCTGTCCGGCGCGAGCTGGGCATCTTAGAGAAAATCGGCATGCTCTCGACGTACGATGAGCGCCGCCGGAAATATTACACTGTCAACGAATCATTTGTCTTGTACGGTGAGCTGGCTTCGATCATGCAAAAAGCTGGCCCCGGGGTGGAGGATGTTTTATTTAAACACTTAAGCAATGTCGGAGCGATTCAATATGCCTGCGTTTCAGGATATTTTACCAGTGCCACCGATTCCCCAACGGACCTGCTTATAATTGGCAATGTCGACCAGCAAAAACTAGAAAATTTTGTACAACGGATTGAGGATCAGTTGCACCGGGAAATCAGCTACACGCCAATGACTTTTAACGAGTACCGGTATCGTCAGAATTTTAGCGATGTGTTTTTGCGCCAAGTTTTTAGTGGTCCTTATAAGGAGTTGATTAATAAGCTGCCCTCCGATTTACAACCTCAAAGCAACGTCAAACAAAGAACAACGAAGGTAGTGGCAGAAAACGTATAAGCAACTCTAGTTAGTAGGTCATAGTTGGTAGTGAGTAGCTTGTAGAAGACGGCGCTAGGCCGTCTTTTTAATTCAAGCAAATTT
>CAZUSC010000074.1:0-9499 GCA_964622915.1 uncultured Candidatus Saccharibacteria bacterium
CCAGATTGCGTTTCATTTCTTCGAGGGCCGCTTCGTACTCTTTACTATTAGGGTCGGTATCAATGCGCCTCTCTAGCTCGCTTTTCGTGAGCTCGTCAAAAGAGTCGAACTCCTGACCGATTGTTTCAATGTCGAGAACTAGTTTAGGCATGTGGTTATAGTAACGTGTAACCAGTAATTAGTAACGAGTAAGTAGTACATAATACTTGTTTAATAAAATCGGCGCGAGTAGGGTGAAATTACGGACCAGAATAACTGGTTTATGGTGTTCTTAAGACTCAACTCAAGGAGATTGGTCATGAGCGAAGGGCATATTTATGCAGATCAAGGGGATTCTCTTGCTAGGGCAGTCAGGCGAGCAGGCCTGAGACATGGCGACAAAGCGGAATTGGTGCTGACCGGCGTCGGCATCGAAAGTGATATGGATGGCAACATTCATATGCATTTTTGTCCAGGGTCAGTAGAGGTTGTGCCCAATACGGTGCGAAGGGCGTGGCCGTGGACACGCCGGCGCTGTATGCCATCTGTGGTTGCTTTTTCTCCCGACTCGCAAGCCGCTATCCAGGATGGGACGCCTTCCCAACAGCTACGCGGGTTCGTCGCTTTTCGGTGTAATTTTGAGAGCAATGGATCTCTACACATCCGGAGGGCCAAGCCGGAGAAATACGAAGTGGCAAGACGTGGCCTCGAAATCATGAAGGCCGGCGACTACCAAGTTTTTCAGGCGGCTGTTGGTTGACTACCCAATCTCGCTCTAGCCAAGCGGTGTTTGTTTTGCGGACAAACATTCACCGCTTGGCCTTTTTTTACTTAATGACCTTCACTGCCTTAAGTTCGTATTTTGCTTCTTTGGCCAACTCTTGTTTTAGATCGTGTTCCAACAAGCGAATTTCTTGATGTAATGTTGGCGAAGTGGTTCTCACAACAGCAATGCCGTCTTGGACGCTGTGGCAGTGAATGGCTTCTGTTTTTAGCTGCTCGCGCAGGTAATTTTGCACTAAATACTTAAGATCCGACGCCTGAATGTGCTTAGGACCATCTTTAAAAAGCGCAAGTAACGGCTCGAACATAGATAAAGCTTTCTGAAGAAAGCGAATAAAGAATTATGAATTAAGAATAAGGCACGACGAGTTTATAAATTTCTATTTTCTAATTTCCAGTTTCCAGTTTTTATTCTACGCCTGCACGGATACTTTTTCTTCTTGGGCCTCGGCAGTAACTTTCACGTGCTCCGGCGCCCCAATACTATCATTGCTCGTTTCCGACGAATCAATAATTCGGCGCAGATCAAGTAGCTGAACCCCGGGACGCTCCCGAATGCTGCCCGGCAAAGCGGTGCACGTTAATATAATCTGGGCCGCGGGCAAGTGTTGTAATAACGATAGTTGCCGCTTCTCGTCAAGCTCGCTTAAGACTTCATCGAACAACACTAGTGGCTCTTGTTTGGTAATCTTGCGCACAAAGCTGTGCGTAGCTAGTTTCATAGCAATAACAAGGCTGCGGATTTGGCCGCGCGAGAGGGCCGCTGCCACCGGCCGGCCGTTGGCTAATACCCGGATGTCGTCACGATGGGGCCCATAAAGCGTATACCGATATTTTTGTTCATAAGGCCAAGCCTCGCCTAGTAACTCTAAATATTTGTCCGGATCCGCCGCTCCCGGCACCAATTCCACTGTAAATTCATGGTGCTCGCCAAATAGCTCTCGATACAATTCGCTTAGGCGAGTCTGGAGATATTTGGTAAAAGTCTGCCGCAGCGACCAAACCACGCCGGCGTGTTGGGCTAGTAGTTCTGTCCAGGCGTCAATACTGGCTCGGCTGGTAGAAGTCTTGAGGGCGGCGTTCCGTTGACGCAAGGCTCGTTGGTACTGTACTACCCCCGCCAAGTATTGCGAGGAAGAAATTAAAGCGGTATTAAGGAAATTACGACGGGCGCCCGGGCCGCGATGCCACATAAAGGAGTCCTCCGGCAAAAAGAGCACATAGGGATAATGGGAATAAAATGTTACTGGAGAAACTGGCGCGCTGTTTTCTTCAATGCGCAGAACCTGCGAAGGAACATGATACTGCACTGATAATTGAGCGCTGACATCATCATGCTCAATTTCTCCCTGCACTAAAAAATATTCTTCGCCCCAAGTAACACATTCGGTGTGTGAGGCCCGGAAAGATTTGCCGCGCAGTAAAATAGCGATTGCTTCCAAAAAATTAGTTTTGCCGGTAGCGTTGGGGGCGGCCGCGACTAACAGCGAGGCGTCCGATGGAAATTCAATTTTCCGCACTTGCTGAAAGTTGCGGAAGTTGTGCAGCGATAATGTTTTGATTTTCATCCCCTTAGTTTAATTTTAGGTCGCCTGGATTGGCATCACCACATACAAATAGCGCTGCTGGGTATTAGTGGGCCGAAAAACCAGTGGATCTTGTTCGCCAATCAGCCGCAACTCAATTTCTTTGCCCGGCATATGCTGTATTCCTTCTAGTAAGTATTGAATATTCACCAGGGTAGTTACCTCTTCTCCGTCGGCGGTAATCTGCATCTTTACATCTCCTTGTCCGGTCTCACTGCCCAATACTTTAGCCAGCATAGTACTAGCGTCGGGCTTAATAGTGAGCTGCACCCGTCGGGAATCCCGCGGTAAAAAGACTGCCAAGGTTTTAAGGGCGCGCAAAAACTCTTGGTTGGGAATAATCAGCGAGGTTTTCCAGGTACTAGGAATAATTTGCCGGTAATCGGGGTAGTGGCCGTCGATTAGACGGGAAGATAACTCCACCCCGTCGCCATAAAACATGACATGGTTTTTGTGGGGTATTAATTGCAGGGATTTAACACCGGAAAATAGGCGCACCACTTCGTGGGCGGTATTAAGTGGTAATAATAACGAGAAGTCTTGTTGGCCGGGTAGTGGAATAATACTTTCGGCTAAGCGAAAACTGTCGGTGGCGGCAATTTGTAAATCACCACCGCTGCTTTGGAGATAAATACTGCGGATTTCGGGCCTGGTTTCATCACGCGCGGCGGCAAAAATTGTCTGGGCCAGCGCCTCCGTCAGGGCCGCGGCATCGAGATTTATGGGAGCGCCATCACCACCCTCTGGTAGAAGAGGAAAATCGTCGGGATCGGCGGTGGGGAATTGGGCGTTAAAACCCTTAGTGTTGACTAAAATATTATTGCCCTTCTTCTCAATAGAAATTGGGTGGCTATTAGGAAGTTGTTGAATGTACTCTAAAAAACTGCGGGCAGGTAATGTGACACTGCCCTCTTGTATTAATTTGCCGCCAATATTTGTGTGGACACCGACTTCTAAATCTGTACTAGTTAAATGTAAAGTGTTTTGTTGGGCCTGTAGTAAAACATGTTGAAGAATTGGTAGTTGGGAATTTCGGCCCGCTACTGGCGTAGTTTGGGTTAATCCTTGAAGTAAGTTTTCCTGAGTGCAAGTGAACTTCATATATTACTAGTGTTATTTATATATAGGTAATACGTAGTGATAGTAGGGATTGGATAATAAGGGGAAAAGCTTAAATTATTACTTTGTTGTTGGAAACATTTGGTTAATAAGCTAGGGATTACTTGGGGAGATGTTGTAGAAAAATTATTAATAAAAAAGGGAAAGTGGTGAAAAATAAGGCAGGTATAATATTAGATGTTTATTACTTGGGGAAAAAAGAGGTTGTTTTACAAGGTTTTTAACAGTTAACTCACATTAAGCATAAAGTCTTTCCCGTAGAAAATTTATTTCCTGGGTTAGCTCTTCATCGTGTTCGAGAAGCTTCTCGATTTTTTCGCAGGAATGCATGGCGGTGGTGTGATCGCGCCCGCCAAAGTACTCGCCGATTGAAGGGAAAGACATACTATTTTCTTTACGCAGCAGATACATAGCAATTTGTCGTGGACGAACAATCTCCTTATTCCGCCGTTTGCCGCAGATTTGATCGGTAGACAAATTATAATAGACGCTAACCGTTTCAATGATTTGCTTAGTATCCAGCGCCTTGTGATGTGATTGCTCAAGAATATTGTGCAGTATTTTTTTGGCGTATTCGGCGGTGGCTTGTTTGTTGTGTAATTCACTATGGGCAATGACCCGATTTAATGCTCCTTCTAGATCACGGACGTTGTTTTGGATGTTTTTGGCAATAAATTCCAGCGCCTCGTCTGTAATGTTGGCGTTTTTTAACTTGGCTTTTTCTGCCAAGATAGCGAGGCGAGTTTCGTAGTCCGGCTTTTTAATGTCGGCCACCATGCCGGAGCCTAACCGCGAGCTTAATCGTTCTTGGAGGGCGGGAATAGAGCTAGGCGGCCGGTCGCTGCTTAAAATAACTTGTTTGTTTTGCCCATACAGCCAGTTGAAAGTATGAAAAAGCTCTTCTTGTGTTTTGTCTTTGCCCGCCAAAAACTGCACGTCATCAATAATAAACATATCAACTTCGCGGTAGGTTTTTTTAAATTGTTGGGTGGTGCGTTCCCGAATGGCGACGACAAATTCATTAATAAACCTTTCCGAGGCAACATACAAAATCCTAAAGTTGAGATTTTTTTGCACTAAGGCATTACCCACTGCTTGCAAGAGATGTGTTTTGCCTAGCCCCACCCCCCCATAGATAAAGAGTGGGTTATAGGCCTCGCCGGGCTTATCAACTACAGCTTGGCAGGCGGCATAGGCAATTTCGTTGCTGGTGCCGACCACAAAGTTATCAAAACTATATTTAGGGTTAAGCGAAATAACGTTGGGATTCACCCGGCGCAGCTGATGGGGTTGCGCCATGATTTGGCCGACGGTACTAACTGGTGTTGAGGCCGCCGGTACCTTGGCCGGAGTCTTTTGCGCCACCACCCGCATATTTTTACGGGGGGACCTTTTTGGGGCTACTTGGGAAGCAATAGAAAAACTGATATCTTTGACCTCTTTATCCAAGCCGGCCAGCACCTCGAGAATCAAGGAGCGATATTTTTTAGACAACCATTCGTAAATAAAAGGCGAGGCTGTTTCAATAGTGACCGTGCCACCGTGCTGATTTTTAATCTTAGTTTGGCGGAACCAAGTGAGGTAATTAACCTGACTCACTCGCAGTTCCAACTGTCCTAAGGCGGCCTTCCATAACTGCTCTTTCTTCATGAAAACTAATAACTATCTAAAGATATAAAGCAATAAATATCGTATCATAGTTATCCACAACTATGTAAGTATCAATATTGCCTTCCGGTGGAAAATGTGTTGAAAAACTGTGAATAACTTAGAAATTAGAAACAAGAAAATAGAAATCATAAGCCATGCCCATGGTCCTGATCGGATTTGCGAGGCAGAATTGACCAGTGCGTGGAGCTATGCTACAAACAATACATTAGAAGCCGCGCAAAACGCGGCTTCCCTAATAAATATAGATACTTACTACTTGATTCTTAATACTTGCTACTAAACATATGTCCACCAAACGTACCTATCAGCCTAGTAAGCGCCGGCGATCACGGCGGCATGGTTTTTTGGCTCGCTCTCGCAACAGTAAAAACGTCCTAGCACGCCGCCGCCGCAAGGGTCGCGCCCAGTTGGCGCCTGTCTAGCCACCCGTTTTCGGTAGCGGAATAATCAATGTTATCAGCTGGTAACCGTCTGCGGCGCCGGCAAGATGTTTTGGCCGTTATTCAACGAGGCCGTTTGTATCGAACAAAATATTTAAATATTTATCGGCTGGGGCGCGCCGATCAGGCTGGGACGCGCCTCGCTTGCGTGGTGGGTAAAAAGGTGCACCAATCGGCCGTACGCCGGCATCAGGTACAGCGGTGGTTAAGAGAGATAGCCCGCGGTACAATACAGGGCATGCAAGATTCTGTGGACATGGTTTGGGTGGCCAAGCCAAGCATCGTTCGTATTACTAGTAAGACGGAATTGGAGCAAGCGCTATCAGGTGACTTAAAAAAGATATTGGCTTAAGTTTATTGTGATGAAGGCATTTAATAAAAGGGGTGGTGCGACGCGGGGCCCCCGCGAGTGCGCAAGTGATGAGCACTCGTGGGGTGCAGCGGAGCGACAGGACCCCGGCAATATATTTTTTTTTCTAGTCTGCGCCATTAAGGTTTATCAACGCACCCTTTCCCCTGATCATAGTTGGCTTAGGGTTTTCTTCCCGAGCGGCGTCTGTAAATTCGAACCGACGTGTTCGGAGTACATGGCCGAGGCGTTGCACCGTCACGGCTCCCGCGGCTTGCTCTTGGGTCTAAAGCGAGTAGGTCGTTGCCATCCACTGGCGGCCGGCGGGAGCGATCCAGTGCCCGAAGCGTAACGCCCCTCAAAATTTATGAACCCGCTGGCTATCCTTTATACGGAAGTATTATTCCGCCCGCTGCTAAACCTGTTGATCGGTATTACCAACATATTGCCAGGCCACGCGGTTGGCTGGGCGATTATTGCCGTGACAGTTATTGTCCGGCTCATTTTACTGCCGTCTTCTCTCCACCATGCGCGCAAAATGCAGTCTAATCAGGGCAAGATGCAGCAGCTGAAAGCTGACTTGGATAGGCTTAAGAAGGAACACAAAGGTAACAAGGGCAAGCAGGCCGAGGAAACCATGAAGCTGTACCGGCGAGCCGGCATCAACCCCGCCAGCGGCTGCCTGCCCCTGCTCATTCAATTACCTATTCTTATTGCGCTATACCGCGTTTTTTTAACTGGGCTAAATCCCGAGACTTTCCAATTCCTGTACAGTTTTGTAGCCGTGCCGGCAGAAATTAATTTTACCTTTGGCGGGATAAACTTACATGAACCAAGCTTGCTTCTGGGAATTCTGGCGGGGGCGGGACAATTTATTCAAATGAAATGGCTATCGCCTTCTCCTGGTGCCATGTCCCAACCCGGTGCTAGTGAGGATGCGGCCGCTATGATGGCTTCCATGCAAAAAAATATGATGTATATTTTCCCGGTGATGACCGTATTTATTGCTTTGCAGTTGCCGGCCGCTCTGTCTTTGTATTGGGCTATTTCAACGATTGTCGGCATGTTGCAGCAATATATTCTCAAGAGAGCCCTGGCGCTTAAAGACAACCCGCCAGCTTATTAGTAGCAAGTATTTTGTATTAAGTATTAAGTATCGCGCTGTGCGCTCGGGGGCATACTTGCTACTTAATACCTAATACTAAATACTAGGTTTATGGCTGCAAAACTTGATGGACCAGCAATAGCCCTAATTGAAGAGCATGTGCGGCGGCTACTGGACGTGATGGCGCTCGGACCGGCAAAAGTGCACTGTGATTTAGATAGTGGGAATGTCTTAAAAATTAGCGTGGAGGCTGGCGGTGAAGGCCGGGTATTAATTGGTGCTCACGGCGCCCATTTGGTTGCCTTGCAGCACCTAGTGCGTTGCCTGCTGCGTCGTCAGCTCCACAATGATGTACGCATCATGGTAGACGTTAATGGCTACCGCGCCAGGCGCGAGCGCAGCTTGTTAGGATTAGCGGAAGAAGTGGCCCGCAAAGCTAACCGAACAGGGCGGACCGTGGTGCTGCAACCGATGACAGCGGCTGATCGGCGAACCATTCATACAGCGCTGGCTAATTACAAAGACGTCCACACAGAAAGCTTAGGCGATGAGCCCAATCGGCGCGTGGTAGTCCGGCCGGTCTTTTTGTAGAAAACTTACACAAAGTCAAAAATCAAAAGTCAAAACTGCAATTAAAAAATCAAAACTACCGGTCCCGCCGGAACAGGACTCCAACTTTTTGACTTTTGCGTTTTAATTTTTGAGTTTTGTTTTGTATGTCCCAGTCCATTGCCGTTAATACTTTTATTGCCTCAACCGGTCGGGCAGTAAATATTGCTTTGGGTATTGTTGTCACGGCCGCTTTAACCCGCTATCTGGGCGTCGAACAATACGGGTCTTATATCTTACTTTTTTCTTATGGCACCGTGCTCCAGATAATCGCTGATTTTGGATTGTACCTCACCTTAACCCGCGAGATCGCCCGCCGCCCGCACCAGGAGCAGGAAGTCTTTAGTCTGATTAGTTCTTTGCGGTTAGTCTTTCTGGTAGCTATTTTTCTGGTCGGTGCCATCCTTAGTAGTGTGCCTAGCTATCGACCGCTAGTTATTCCTTATTTTATTATGGCCGCTGGGTTGGTTTTTCAGTCGCTTAGTCAGTTGTTAATGGGCGTCTACCAAAAACACGGCTTGGTTTGGCGAGCAACGGTCGGTGATCTGCTTGGTCGCTTAGCTCAACTCGGCGGCATCCTTCTTTTCCCTCTCGTTGTTACTAGTTACTGGTTACCCGTTACTAGTTACCCGCTATTGTACATGGCTGGCACGTTCACACTGGGGGCGGCCGCGGCCTATTTATTACATGCGCTCTTGGCGCCGGCAGTCGCCGCCTGGCGGTTAAAGGTAAATTGGGCGGGCTGGAAAGAAATTGTGACGGTCTCTTGGCCCTTGGGGGCCATGCTGTTGTTGAATGCCATTTACTTTCGCATCGATATCATGATCTTGTCCTGGTGGCATCCGGGGGCAGCAGTGGGCTGGTACGGCTTAGCTTATCGGATAATCGAAAGCGGCTTATTCTTTCCGGCAATGTTTGGCGGGCTGCTATTACCGCAAATCAGCGCCCGAGTTATTTCCAACATAGCGGGAGCACGTGCTTTATTGGAGCAAAGCCTGCATTTCATTATAGTGGCGGCCGCCGGCTGTGCCGTAATTGTTTTTTCTTTGGCTCGGCCAGCAGTTATTTGGCTGTCGGGAGTGTCCTACGCCCCGGCCGGACCCTTACTGCAAATATTGTCTGGCGCCCTATTTGTTATGTTTCTTGGTAATATTTTCGGCTTTACTTTAGTCGCCCTGGGTAAGCATAAGCAGCTCTTGGTGCTCTATGCGGCCCTCGCCATCAGCAATGCGGTGGCTAATTTAATTTTCATTCCCCGCTACGGGGCAGCGGCCGCTGCCTGGACGACGGTGGCCACAGAAATATTGGCGGTTAGTGCAGCCGCCTGGCTAGTAGGTCGTGGCCTGCCGTATAAACTGTCGGGAAGAGTCGTGATACTTGTTGTTGGCATTACGCTGGCCACTTGGCTATTGTCGCGAGCGCTGCCAAGTAGCTGGCCGGTGTTAGTGCACGGAGGGGTGTTGTTTAGCTTCTATCTTGCGCTGGGAGTATGGGTAGGGGTCATTCGGCGTCAGCATATCAACCTGTTATTAACCTCTCGTTAAAGCGCTATGCCTGCCAGCAAAGTCAAAGTAGGTTCACGGAACTAGTAATCAGTAACGAGTAACCAGTAACTAGTAATACGTAGTCAATGTTTCCTTAGTGTAAATTACTGTCTCCATTAGGCCGTACTCGTTACTCATTACTAGTTACAGGTTACTATTATGTTTGCCTTTTAAGTTTTGAGTTTTACTTGGGTATGCTCGCTTGCGATATTATTATTCCTACTTATAACAACGCCCGTACGCTGCCGCTGGTTTTAGCGGCTTTGCAGCAGCAGGAAGTTCCGGCGGGTTGGACTGTACGTGTCATAATCTCT
>CAZUSC010000075.1:0-9042 GCA_964622915.1 uncultured Candidatus Saccharibacteria bacterium
AGATAGCCGTGGAAAATTGTATTAATTATTCCCTCGCCGCGTGTATCCGTCAAAAATTCGGCCCGATAGCCAATCAAACAGCGAGTCGCCACCAGAAAGTGCAGGTGGGCAATACCTTTATCTACCCGCATATCTTTCATCTCGCCTTGCCGTCTGCCCATTTTTTCAATCACCGCCCCGGAAGCACTTTCCGGACACTCAATATAGACATCTTCGAATGGCTCCATTTTCTGGCCATCCTCTTCTTTAAAAATAACCTGGGGCATGCCTACTTGAAATTCGTAGCCTTCGCGCAGCATTTTTTCAATTAAAATAGACAAGTGCAACTCGCCCCGGCCCAGCACAGTAAAAACTGAATCAGATTCGCCAACTGCTTTTAGCTTTAAAGCCACGTCGCTCAACAGCTCGCGCTCCAAGCGACTCTTCAGATGACGGGCAGTTGAGAATTCTCCTTCCGTGCCGGCAAAGGGGGAGGTATTGACAGCGAAAGTCATTTTGACGGTCGGCTCATCAATAGCAATGGTGGGCAAAGCAACCGGCTGATCAATATCGGCAATGGTTTCACCAATTTTAACTCCTTCAACACCAGCCACTGCTACAATGTCGCCAGCCGTCACTTCCTCTACTTCCACTTTATTCATTCCCTGGAATGTCAAAATGGCCGTCACTTTAGCCGACGCGCTGCTGCCATCTGCCGACAGGCGCATCACCCGCTGATTTTTTTGCAGCTGGCCGGCTACCAGCGGACCAATCGCGATCTGTCCTTTATATGAATCGTAGGCGACATTCACTACCAGCATCTGCAACGGGCCCTCGACAACCTTGGGCGCCGGAATGTGTTCAATAATCGCCTCAAAAATTGGAATAATATTCTCCATCTCGGCTAAGTTGGGTTTGCTGCCGGCTTTGCCTTGAATAGCCGAGGCATACAGCACCGGAAAATCGGCCTGCTCATCGGTGGCTTCTAAATCAACAAATAATCCAAATGTTTGGTCGAGTACCCAGTCCACGCGCGCCTCTGGCACATCAATTTTATTTATTACCACCACCACGCGGTGGCCAGCCTGCAGCGCTTTTTTCAACACAAATTTTGTCTGCGGCATCGGGCCGTCCTTCGCATCAACCAGCAGCAGTACGCCATCGGCCATGCTCATGATCCGCTCGACCTCGCCGCCGAAATCAGCATGGCCCGGGGTATCAATAATATTTATTTTGTATCCCTTATATTGAATAGCGGCATTTTTGGAAAAAATAGTAATGCCTCGTTCCCGCTCTAATTCATTGGAATCCATCAAGAGGTTGGTACCATCCTCTTTTGTCTTAAAAGCCTCCGATTGGCGCAACAAAGCATCCACTAAGGTGGTTTTGCCATGATCAACATGCGCAATAATAGCTACGTTGCGTATAGCCTTGTTCATTTTATAAATGCAGCCGGGGTGCTGGCCGACGGTATTTATTGGTAGCAAAGTTGCCGCGCGACTGCCGGCTGCCGGCATGAGCCCGCGCCGGCGTCGGGACTTCCCGGCCAGGCGGGAGCTGCGAGGCAGTCGAAATCGGCAACGGTCCGCGCACCATGCGCTCAATTAGTCGAACTTTGTCGCGCTGATCAGGCATGATAAAAGAAATAGCCTGCCCCACCCTGCCCGCCCGGCCGGTCCGACCGACCCGGTGGATATAGTCGCCTAAGTCATCTGGTAAATCATAATTGATCACCAGTTCAATATTATGGACGTCGATGCCGCGCGCCGCAATATCCGTCGCCACCAGCACGCGATACGTTCCGGACTTAAATCCTTCCAAGGATTTACGCCGCTGGGATAATGACAAATTGGAATGAATCTCGGCGGCGGAATGGCCCATGCCCCGCACGACGCGGCAGATTTTCTTGGCCCCGTACTTGGTGCGCGAAAAAACTAAGACCGTTCCGGCGTATTCCTTTAATAATTTCTCCAGCAGCCGGTTTTTTTCTTCGCGTTTAACCACAAATAATTCTTGGTTAACACGCTCCGCCACCGTACCGGAGGGCGCCACTTCCACTCGGACCGGACTTTTCATATGCTGGGCGGCAATTTTTACAATCGCCGGCGGCATGCTCGCCGAAAACAGCATTGTCTGCCGGTCTTTCGGTACTGCCCTTAAAATACGCTGGATCTGCGGCGCAAATCCCATATCCAGCATACGATCTGCTTCATCCAACACCAGTACACCAATATTATTTAAACTAATCGATTTGGTCTGCAAATGATCGATAAGCCTTCCCGGCGTGCCGATAATCACGTGCGGCTGACGACCAATGGCTCGTTTTTGTTGATGGGCAGAGGCGCCGCCGATCACCAGTACTCGCCGCAAACCCAGACTATTGCCAATTTTCCCCAATGTTTCGTCAACCTGGGCAGCCAGCTCACGCGTCGGCAAAATTATCAGACCTTGTTTTTTACGCCGGCTAATTTGCTGTAACAGAGGAACCGAAAAAGCTAATGTTTTACCTGTTCCTGTCTGAGCAATACCAATTACGTCTAGGCCCTGGCTAGCAATAGGAATTGCTTTGTGTTGAATAGGCGTCGGCACAAAAAAATTCAGCCGATCTAAGATCGCTAAGATTTTTGGGCTAATACCTAAATCAGAAAACTTTGGACCGCCAGAGGCCGGGGTTTGTGACATGTTATTAAGAGTGACCCGGGTCCTTCTTAGGTCACATACATGCCGCAAGAGGTCGAGTCCGTTATACCGCTAATCTAAGCGGTAATTAGGATTAATTTAGCCATTATATATCATATGTTCTCGATTGTCAATTTTATAACCTAATTTTCGTGGGATGACCTTTACGAATACCCTGACTCATACTTGACAAATTATCATGGGTATGCTACCATTATTTAGAGTTAGTAAGTTCAATCCAAACAGCACCTTCTACCAGCACCTTCTACAACGGAGCAGAGCGATGTCACGGGAATACAATTACCCTGTTTTTGGAACACAAGGCGGCGGCTTGGCTCGTGAAGTGAGGGGCCAACTCATTTTCGTTGAAAAGCCAGATTGTCCCGGTCTCGACGTCGGTGACGACGTCCCGGCCGAATGGGACTACCAGCCTGCCAACGAATTGGCGCGCGAACTGTTGCGACAAGAAGAGTTGGATCGCGCCGTGGATGAAACGGACGCCGTTCCCGACAGTCTCGTTCATCCCACCAAAATAGGACTCTCCCTGCGGGAGCAAGCAGAGAGGCATCGCGACTAAAATCCCCCACAAAGTCACGATGACAGAACCTTTAATCTTCGATCATGAACAACTGATCCGCCTCGACAAAGAGAAACATATTCTCTGCGTCGGTGGCGGTTTTCTTTTGCCCGGTTTCTAGCAGACATAAGTATAATTACAACATTCCACATATATTTTCGCGGCCGTAGCTGCTAGCGGGACTCCCTAGCGCAAAAATTTGCAGTGAAAAAATAGGCCGAGAAAATATATGTGGCGAGCAGCTTAAATAATTCTCTAGCGCAGTAATTGTTTGTCAGTATTTGCGGGCAAAAAAACTGTCAGTGTACACGTAGGTTTGGTATGATCGCTGTAATAAAGTGTCTAAATAGTAACCCCACTAAAGGAGGTGACATCTAATGACAGACGTAGTAAACAATCCTGACAACGGCGACAGCGGATCTGGCGTGGGTATCATAGTTGGTATTGTAATAATTATTGCCATCCTTATTCTTCTCGTGATGTTCGGTCTGCCCTATCTAAGAGGCGGTACCGTTAACAGCCTGGATGGTCTGCCAGAAGATAATGCGCCGTCCGACAACAGCGATTTTGAAGTTACCGTGCCTGATGAAGACGTAAGTCTGCCTGACCAGTTTGATGTCAACGTTAATCCCTAATGGCAAACTCCCTAGAGCACTACTGTGCAGAACCGGCGCCAGTGCGTTCTTGGTACCGTTCGAAATAAACGTCCACTAGCGTAAACCACAAACTCATGACGATCGGGCCCAAAATAATACCGATCAGTCCAAACAAAGAGACGCCGCCGAGAATACCCAGCATAACCACCAGCGGATGCATGCGGGCTTGCCGACCCAGTAAAAACGGAGTCAGCAGATTATCGATCAACCCCACCGCCAACATTCCCCAGATTGCTAGGCCGGCCGCCGCTATGATATGTCCGGTAAACAGCAGGTAAACGATGGCCGGCACTAATACTAGGGAGGTGCCAATGCTGGGAATAAATGAAGCCAAGGCGGCTAAGCTTCCTAACAAGAGCGCGCTCGGCACCCCAAACAACATAAAGCCGACACCGGCCACTATTCCCTGAATCATCGCCACTACCAGCGATCCTCGAATGATTGAATTTACTGCCTGCGCCAAGCGCTGAAAAATGTAAGTTTCGGTGGCGCCCGTCAGCGGCGATATTTCCATTACGCGGGCAATCGCCTTGTGGCCGTCACGCAGCAGAAAGAAGAAAATAAACAGCATCAGGAAGAAGTGGCCGAAAAACCCGGTGATGCCGGCAAACACGCCGGAAAGATTTTGAATAATCCAGCGCGGCACTTCTTGCAAGCGACCTAAGAGGTCGCTCCGATCGACGTTAATTCCAGGTACAATTCCATTAAGAAAATCTTCTCCCTGTGTTAGCAGAACTTCACTTTGGATCTGCCCGGCTTGACCGCGCAGCGCGGCATAAATATCTTGCGCCTCACGCAAGAGCTGAAAACTAAGCAGGAAAAAAGGAACAAATATTACAATTACCAGAATAATGGTTGTGAGCAGAGAGGCGGCTGTCCGTTGTTTTAAGCGGGCGGTAAGACGTTCATTTAATCGATAGAACAAAATGGCAAAAACAATGGCCATCACCAGTGTATATAAATAAGAACGCAGCATGGCGATCGCCAGTACGCTTACTCCCAGCAAGATGGCTAGGAAAAATATTGATTCCTGTTTGTTATAGTCCATAAAATAGTTCGATCCGTGTACATTTTTTTGATTCGTAGTTTTGAATTTTGCCTTTTGCATTCTCCGCTTCTTTATCTTACCACTTAAATGTCGGATAAAATGCATCTATGTATAGTATATAGTCTGTTAAAGATCAACTATTCACCTTCCCATGAAGAAAAAAACTCCGCGACATAGCCGTAGTGAACAACTCTACCGTAGTATTACGCTGCTAGTCCGCGTTGCGCTGCTGACCGCCGTCGCCATCGCTACCTGGCGGGGAAGTTGGGAAACGGCTTTTGCCAGCGCTGGCGTACTGTTGGTTACTTACCTGCCACGCCTATTAGAAAAGAGCATGCGATTTTATATTCCTACGGAATTACAGCTAGCCGGCACCCTGCTTATTTACGCCACGTTGTTCTTGGGAGAAATTGAGCAATTTTATCAAAAATATGCTTGGTGGGATTTGGTCGCCCACACCGGATCGGCAATCGTCTTCGGAGTAATCGGCTTTATGATCCTATATTTCATGACCCGCGCCGGCAAGGTTGCCGCCCGGCCCATTACAATCGCTATCTTTTCTTTCTGTTTTGCCGTCGCCATCGGCACACTCTGGGAAATATTGGAATTCGCTGCCGATCAATTTCTGGGAACTAACATGCAAAAATCAGGACTGGTCGACACGATGACTGATTTAGCTGTTAACTCGCTGGGTGCTCTTTATGCCTCCGCCTTAGGATACTTTTACCTGCGCGGCGTACCGATCAACTTTCTGCATAACTTGCTCAACCAGACCGTTAAAGACAACCCGCATCTTTTCAAGGCGAAATAAAAAAGCTGGCGTACTGCATATTTACGCGCCTGAAAAAGAAAAAGACCTCTCACACGTCCTTGTGTAAGAGGTCGGGTTGGCTTTCAGACAAGTCCTTAAGCCCTGCACCATGCTTCAGCATTCTGGAACATGCGAAGCCATGGGGAAACTGCGTGACTTCGCCATGAGTGGGGCATCCATGGCCATTGCCATAAGCGGAAACAGCGTTCTGGATGCGGCATCATCGCAAGATGACGTCCGTCCGGAGAACACAGAGCCGTAATCCCGATTGGCGAACCATTCGGATTGTACGGATATACTTCCGTCCGATCACCATACGGATCAACATATGCGAGAGGCGAGAGCTTACACTCCGAAACCTCCTGCGCAACCGACTGGTCCGGATAGATTAGACGACCTTCACCATGCGCCACCCATATACCAAGCTTCGATCCTTCCATGCCGGCAAGAAGCACCGATGGGCTTGGCAGAACTTCTACCTGTACCCACCTAGACTCAAACCGACCTGAAGTGTTGTGAACGAATCTCGGCTGCGCCTCACTAGCGAGTCCCTTCCACGGAACCCATCCGAGTAGCGCCATTAGCTGACAGCCATTGCATACGCCGAGTGAGAATGTATTCTCGCGAGCGTAGAAGCGGTCAAACATCTCC
The DNA here is from genome assembly GCA_964622915.1 of uncultured Candidatus Saccharibacteria bacterium. Classification (GTDB taxonomy): domain Bacteria; phylum Patescibacteriota; class Andersenbacteria; order UBA10190; family UBA10190; genus CAZUSC01. The sequence goes on from CAZUSC010000075.1 coordinate 6,402, forward strand.
CTCAACTTATCGTTGAAAAGAATTGTTCCGGCCCAGCCTTTTGCGCTGTCGAATACATCCATATAGGAGAACCCGCCAGCGAAGATGATGCCTTGGAACTGATCCAGATCGATCCTATCTTCAAGGAGATCACTCATTGCGACATCCCAGGGTTCCAGACCAGCAGCTGCACAGGCTGCTTGCATTTCTCGGTCGCCATTCGTACCTTCCTCGCGCAATACTGCCACGCGAGGCTTGTTATCCGCCGCCAAAATTTCCGGAAGCGTCGCGACTGGCTTAAACGAGAGTCGATACGAAGGAGCGATATCTATGCCGGGAAGATGGTTTCGGTGACCACGATGCTCTTCATCGGCGCAGATCGGATTTGTTTGCAGCCGCTCAAGTTGGTGGCTAGTTGATTCCCACCAACTTCGCAGCTGCGTAACAGTACCTGACCACATCTCTCCGGTATTTTTTTCTCCTTCTGGAATGTATGCAGAGCCAGAATACCAAACAGAGCAGTCGCCAGTGTTGTTTGTCTGACCGATTTGATGCATGCGAACTCCGAAAGAATCACACACATCCAGGATCTTTTCCTGGTTATCTTCCGTGAACTCCAAGACAAACCCCAATTCCTCACCGAAAAGCTCAGACAAAATTGAGGTCCAGCAATCCAGATGGAGAATTAAATTGATCTTGAACCCGCATCGACTTGCCATACACATCTCGGCAATTGCGGTAATGAGGCCGCCGTCGCTTCGATCATGCAAAGCTAGAATCAGCCCTTCGTCGATCATCCGTTGCACCGCAAGAAATGCATTCTTGAGGAGCTTTGAGTCATCTACGTCAGGGGTATCGTTTCCAAGCTGATTGAAAGCTTGAGCTAAAGCAGAACCACCCAAGCGTTCTTCACCGGGTCCTGGACCAAGATCAATCAGACCAAGCAGGCTTTGGCCAGGCATCTTAATGTCTGGCGTGACCTTCTTCGTGATATCTGGTACAGGCGCATATCCTAGCACCACCAGACTTCCGGGAGACTTAACGAGCTCTCCTGAAATTGTAGCTGCCATTGAAAGACTATCCTTACCTCCATCAACTGCGATACCAAGTTCGATCATCAGATCAGACATGGCCACCGCAGCGTCATAAAGAAGGGCGCCTTCGTGAGGCAGTTTGGCCGGCCACATCCAGTTGGCCCGACAGCGGATATCTCCGATGTCGCTGATCTTAACCGCGGCCATGTTGGTAAGCATTTCTGCCACCGCCATTCTGGCTCCGGCTTTAGGATCGATAAGCATTTTTACCGGTTGTTCACCGATTGCAGCGGCGCTTCCCGTCAGACCGAAATGGCTCTGAGCGTTGACGCTTACATTGGCGATTGGAATCTGGGCGATCCCACAGCATTGCTGTTGCGCTACGAGCCCAGTGACGCTTCGGTCCACCTTGTGAACGAGGAATCCCTTCGAGCCAACTGCAGGAAGTTTGAAAACCGCCTGGATTGCTTCGCCGACAGTGACATCCGGCAGGTCCAGAGGTTTAAAACCTTCCGTCCGCCGGTTCGATTCGAAAGTCTTCTGGGGCATATTCGTAAGAATCTGCTCCAAGTTGAGATCGACTGGCATTGTCCCATTCTTGGTGTCTTCGACGACAACTTTTCCGCTGCCATCGATTTTTCCGAGAACTTCGCAGTTGACGCGTTCGCGTGTGCAGATCGACTGAAAGAGTGCAATCTGCTCCGGCCAAATTAAGAGTCCGTATCCTTCTTGGAATTCGGCGCTCCAAATTTGGAGGACTGACATCGTCTTGTCGCCAAGCACTATGCCACGAATGCTGATCTTGCCGCCAAGGGGTTCAAGTAATTCAGTAAGAACATTGCTCGGCCCACCGGCGCCTTGATCATGAATGCTTGAGATAGGATTACTTTCTCCCATTTCAACACAGGCTCGAATGACCCGATTCGCCCGATTCTCCATCTCTGCGTTGCCGCGTTGAACAGAATTGAAATCGAGTGACTCGGTGTTTTGACCTTGCATCATACTAGAGGCTGCGCCTCCGCCAACACCGATAGGATAGGCAGGACCGCCAATACGTACGATAAGCATTCCAACTTCAGGATTCTCTTTGGCGATGTGTCCATCAAACAAATGACCGATACCACCGCTATAGAGGATGGGCTTACGTGGCTCTCGCCACTCATTGCCGACCACCTGACCGAAAGTTCGGGTAAATCCCAGTGTGAGGGGTTCGCCGAACTGATTGCCGTAACTTGATACGCCATTGCTCCCTTCGATCAGAATTGAGAGTGGCGAGGCGTATTGCGACAGCTTGTCGAATCCCTCAACCTCGCCCGGAATTGAGTAGCCAGCAATGAAAAGGTTTCCGACAAAGTACCCTGCGATACCGATGCCAACAATACCACCCCGTCCGACTGCTGTGTTATCGCGTATCCGTCCGCCGGAACCTGTTTGGGCGCCAGGGAAAGGCGCGACAAAGGTCGGATGATTATGCGTCTCAGCGGTACAAGTGATATGAACCATCTTTTCCAAGATACGCATTTTCGAAGACATACCCGGAGTGACGGGGAGGATTAAGCGTGTGCCGAATCCCTTGGTGACACCAGCGTTGTCTCTGAAGGCAACGAGACTGCAATTTTCACCACCAA
>CAZUSC010000076.1:0-5284 GCA_964622915.1 uncultured Candidatus Saccharibacteria bacterium
AGTTGATAAATCATTAGAGGGACCTGACCATAAAGCTAGCCTGCTGCCGGAGGAATTTGCCGCGCTGGTTGCCGGTATTCGGGAAGTTGAAAAAGCAATGGGTCAGTCGGAAAAAAAATTGTCGAGAGGCGAGGTAATGAACCGGGAAATACTGGGTAAAAGTATTGTGGCCGCCGCTTATATAACGGATGGCACCATAATTACCCGCGCCATGTTAACAACCAAAAGCCCAGCCAAGGGTCTATCGCCCCAGCGCATGGCGGCGGTCGTCGGTCTTAAAGCCCCGCGTGATATTCCGGCGGGCGAAGCTTTAACGGCCGATGATTTAACGGCCGACTCAATTTTGGCCACGTTCGACGGCAGCAGTATTCCCTGGCGTTGGGGTCCCGTCGTTCGTTTTAATGAAGATTTTGAGCGGTATCTTAAATACCAACCAAAAGTATTTGAGTTTCATTTAAGCGATAAGGATTTAGAAGAAAAGCTGCCGGCCGGCCGGTTTTCCCAAGCGGTTGTGGTACATGCCCCCGAATACATGAAGCGTCACTACTTGAATCCGGCGGCGGAAGACAAGCAAGACCGTCAGTTGGCTATTGATACTTTGCAGCGCAGCCTGGATGTCACGCGTCGTCTGTCAGAGTCTTTTCAAGGTACTCCCAAGTTTGTGGTCCATCCCGGGGGTATTGCTTTACAACCGGCATCCAATCCTAAACAGTTGCTGGAGTTGTTTGCTGATACGCTAAGTCAACTGAAAAGTGATGGGGTGGAAGTACTACCCGAGAACCTGCCGCCCCGCGCTTGGGTTTTTGGCGGTGAGTGGGTGACAAATATTTTCATGCTCGGGGCCGAAATTAAATCTTTCTTAGAGGTTTATGGCTATAAGATGTGCTTTGATACTTCGCACGCCGCCTTATCTTGTAATGCCTATGGCCAGAATCTACTCGAGATGTTAAAACTGTTGCAGCCTTATATCCGTCATCTGCACGTGGCGGATGGGGCGGGGATGGGTGAAGAAGGGCTGCAGATCGGCACGGGGACGGTTGATTTTGGGCCGCTTTTAGGAACACTAGCGGGCTATCAATATACGATGGTACCAGAGATTTGGCAGGGGCATTTGCATGGCGGCAAGGGATTTTTGCAGGCGATGGAGCACCTCAAGCCGTACATGAAGTAGACTAGTAGCAAGTATAAAGTAGTAAGTATTATGTATACGAAATCAATTCGGTTGAATAAAATTAGACGGGCTGCGCTCACTTATAAGCGTGGGCACTGGCTGGCCGCTAGCCGTATCTTAATACTTGATACCTGCTACCTGATACTTTCTACTAAATACAATGTATAAACTGGAAAAATTTTATAAGCCAGGGTTTGACCGCCAGCGTTATTGGGAAAATAAATATGCCCAGGAACACATTGCGGGCAATAGTACGGACGAATTTTCTCGACAAGGTTTTTGGCCACTTTTAAAAGACCAGTTAGCACCAGGCAAGAAATACCTTGACGCCGGCTGCGGGATTGGCGGCTGGATTTTGTTTTTGAAAGAGCAGGGATACGAAGTGGAAGGAATTGATATGGCTGCCCGCACTATCCGTGCCTTAACGGAGTACGATCCGGAGTTAAAAGTTAAAGTCGCAAGCATCACCGCGATCCCTTATCCCGACCAGTTTTTTGATGGCCTCTTATCCATCGGTGTCTTAGAGTATGCCGAAGACCAGGTACCACAGGCGTTGACTGAAGCCTGGCGCGTGCTTAAGCCCGGCGGCTTTTTGTTTATTGAGGCTCCCCTCGCCAATAGCCTGCGCCGGCTTCTTTATATTCCGCTAAAAAAGCTAGAAAAAATTATCAGAACTGCCCAAGGACAGCAACCAACATTTTCTAACTACCTATTTAAGCGGGCGAGCTTGCACCAGCTACTTACTGATACTGGTTTTACTGTGGAGAAAATCCAGCCACATGAATTGCCGGACGCTGATAGCCACTATGGCCTCTATATTGACTTTCCTTGGTTGCGAGGCAGCAAGCCTTACCAGCTCAATGGCTTTGGTCGGTTAGTAAAAGCTATTTTGAATAGCCTCTCGCCGTGGGTAGCTTCCACTGGTATGGTTGCTGTTGCTCGTAAAAAATAGTCAATATTTATGGATGGCAGTCACGTATTCAACCTGAAGGGGAAAACGGTACTAGTTACCGGCGGCTCTGGGTTTTTAGGAGAATACTTCGCGCGGGCGCTGGCGAACGCCGGCGCAGCAGTTGCTGTCACTTACCATAACCATCAAGATAAGGCGCAAGCCCTGGCGGAAAAAGTGAGCCAGGAAAGAGGAGCAGAAGTTATCGCGGTGCCTATGGATGTGACGGATCCAACATCAATAGAAACGGCTTTTACCACCGTTTTAGATCGTTGGAGCCATTTAGATGTTTTAGTTAATAACGCAGCTATCGATCCCAAATTTGATGCCACTGCCGACAAAAACACTAAGCTTTTTGAAAATTATCCGCCGGAAATCTTGCGTCAGGGCGTCGATGTGAATTTGCTAGGTTATGTCTTGCCGGCTCAGCAAGCAGTTAAGCATATGAAAGCCAAGGGCGGCGTAATTATCAATATCTCCTCCATTTATGGGTTGGTTGGGCCGGATCAGCGGATTTACCCTGTTGGCACCCAAAAGCCCGTCGAGTATGCCATTACTAAAGGCGGCATTGTAATGTTAACTAAATGGTTGGCGACAACTTATGGCGCGGAAGGCATCCGGGCCAACACACTGACGTTCGGCGGAGTCTTTAAGGGGCACGACAAGGCTTTTGCCGACAACTACGGCTCGCGCACACCGCTCGGGCGGATGATGAATCCGGAAGAGGTAGGTGGCCCGCTAGTTTTTCTGGCCTCCGCTGCGGCCAGCTACATGACCGGAGCAGATCTAGTGGTCGACGGCGGCTGGACGGCTTGGTAAGTGGCGAGGTGGTAGTTTGTAGGTAACGATTTCCGTGCGCCGTCTACAACCTACCAACTACAACCTATTCACTAAACACTCGGCCACTTGCCGGGGTCAACTTGGTTTTCGTCAGTTACTGCCAAACTATATAACTTATCCAAAATTTCTTGGGGCAATGGATCTTGTGAGGCAGCCTTAAGAGCTGATTCCAAATGCTGCGGCTTGATAGTGCCAACTAAAATCGTGGAAACTGCTGGGTTAGAGGCGGCAAATCTAATCGCTAGCTCTGGCAAACTAATACCAAGCTCTTCGGCAATTTTAGTTGCCATTCCGGCATTCTTTTTTAAGTCGGCCAGTTGATCAGGTAGCTGAGCAGATCTCACAGTCAGTGCTCCCTTTAGAAGTACTGACCGATTAATTACGCCAATATTCTTGGCTTGCGCGGCCGGCAGCACTTTTGGCGCCATCCGTTGATCTAAAATACTGTAGGCGGTTTGCAGTGTCTCAAAAAAACCTGATTCGATTGCCGCCAACGGTACCTCTTGGCCACGGGTGGCAATACCGACATGCTGAACTTTCTGCTCATCTTTTATTTTCTGCATAATCTCGATGAGTTCATCGAGATTAGTATAATCCGGCAATTCAATATGCAGTTGGACAAGTTGTAATATTTCCCGTTTTAGTAGCCGGCGACTAGTATCAATGTCTTCTCGAATCCTTTTGGCTAGTTCCGCGCCATGTAGATCAGGCTCCTGTTTCAAAAATTGGGCGCACTTTGTGCCGATGACGACACCTTCCATTGTACTAATGCCAGACTTGCCTATTCTCTCCTCGGCCACTCCATAACCGCGGGCAGTATCGATATATGTTATTCCCATCTCCACTGCCGATCTTAATATTGTTTCTGCCTCGGCATCAGTCGGCAAGGCGGTTACGCCGATACCGTATGGCAGACCAATTTCGACTGTGCCTAGGCCGATCCTAGATATCTCCAATCTGGTTTGACCGAGTTTGTTTGTGGGCATATTCGCTCTCATATTCCCACTAATTGAATTTTTGTCTAGAACATGGTTATGTGGGCGTATGACCGATGGAATGAAAAATCCTAAGCGAGAGCCGGTTAATGTTGTGGCGATTATTCCGGCCCGGGCGGGGAACCCCACTTCGCTAAAGCTACGAGGGGCGAGTGTGCAGCTATGAATAAGAATCCTAAAAGAGAACCTGTTGAGGTAGTTGCAATAATCCCTGCAAGGGCAGGCCAGCAGAGCATTGAGTATAAAAATTTACAAAAATTAGGAGGCAAAACTTTACTGGCCTGGGCGGTAGACGTGGCTTTTGCCGCCGAGAAAGTCGATGCAGTTATTGTTTCGACGGAGGATGAACGCACGGCCGAAGAAGCCAAAAAATTAGGGGCGCTGGTCGCTCCCCGACCGGCGGAATATTCCCAACCCACCAGCGGTGATGCGGGATTTTATCATCATGCCGTTACTTGGATGGAAGAAGAATTTGGCTGGAAGCCGGAATATTTAGTTAACCTGCGGCCGACCTCACCGCTGCGTTTTCCGCAAGATGTTGATGCTATGATTGAGCACATTCAAAGGACTGGTGCTGATGGACTCAAAAGTGTTATTCCTGCCCCCTTGCATCCATATAAAATGTGGCAAATAGATTCAGATCCCGCCATTGGCTCCTCCGGCAAGTTGATTCCCGTGTTTGATAATGAATTCCGCCAACAGCATGGACCTGATCAGCCGCGTCAGAAAGTTCAGGAAAAATTCCCGGTGTTTTTTCAGGATGGCCAAGTCGATATCACTCGGCGTAAGTTTATTCTTCGTCCTGAATGTTTAGAATTTGATAACGTTTGGGGAGGCAACTTGCATGGATATATTCTCGATCCGCGTACTAGCACGGACCTTGATGAACCCAATGATTTTATCCGCGCCGAGCGTCTTTACGAATATATGAAGTCGGAAAAAGACAATACGTAGTAGTTGGTAGTAATCGAGTGTTAGCAAAAGGGAATATTTGCCCTGCTGATACTAACCAAAAACAACAATTGACAATAACATCATTATGTGATAATATATACTTATTGTTACGTTTGCTAGTTCCAGGTCACAATTCACAAGGATAACGACGATGAATTGGAAAGAAGTGGACGAGTTGCCTGTTCTAAACCAGGCTGATTTTCCCGCGTTGCCCCAGCTCCCTGAGGGGAAAAGCCTCATTTGCGCGAATTCGACTTGGCAGAATGCGCAGAAAGAGTTTGCCGCCGCCTGCATCATCGCGGCCTACAACCAGATATGGATGCTGATGATAAACTCTGTGAGCGGATTTTACAAAACCACCAATCCGCAAACAAA
>CAZUSC010000077.1:0-4283 GCA_964622915.1 uncultured Candidatus Saccharibacteria bacterium
ATGCAAATTGACAGGAGCGAGACGAGCGTCAGCGACATCCTGCGCTGGCAGGATGAACGCGTCTTCGCGTGTAAAATATTTGTGCCGCTAACTTTCTTCGTCGTATCTTCGCAACACCGCCCGGACTATACCTTGAATGACTGGATTCTTCGTGTAAATGGGCTTCATTTTTTTGTTGGCCGGCTGTAGGCGAATGCGGTTGCTTTCGCGGTAGTATTTTTTAAGGGTCGCGTTTGCATTGTCGAGCAGTGCCACTACTGTGTCGCCATTTTGGGGATAGAAGTTGCGCTCGATTATCACGTAGTCGCCATCGAGAATACCGGCATCAATCATCGATTCTCCGCGTACTTGTAGAACATAGCAGTTGAGATTAGGCAACAGTTCCAACGGGACAGTCATCGTGTCTCTATTTTCGATCGCTTCAATCGGTACGCCGGCGGCGATTGCTCCCACTAGTGGCAATTCCACTCCTTTTGTAAACATGTTCGATTTTTCCGTTAATTCCACCGAGCGCATGGCGCCATCACGCAGCCGGATGTAGCCTTTGTCTCTTAATTGCTGCACATGGGCGTAGGCGGTAGCGGGGGACTTAATACCCATAGCACGCATAATGTCGCGATAGCTAGGGGCATAATTGTGATCGGCTAAATACTGCCGGATGCAGTTTAAAGTCTCACTTTGCTTTTTGGTTAAATCACTTAAGTCCATCGGTTTATACGAACAATATTGTAACAAACAATTTACAGAAAGATCAGGGGAGGTTATCCACACCTCTTCGCCAAGCCTGCCTGTCGGCAGACAGGGCTTCGAGGTGCAGGCACCCTTCAACTTCGCACAGGGTAAACCACTTTCGGTATTGTCTACTCACTACTCACTACCAACTACAAACTCGTGGGCTCTTTACTAATTATCGATTACTGGTTACTAATTACCAGTTACACGTTACTATGAAAAAATGCGATTAGTGTTCGATACTAATGTTCTCGTTGACGGTTTTCGGGATGACTATAGCGCCCAGGCGCGCCTGATTGAGGCTGTACGTAATGGTGCACTGGAGGCGCTCACCACGCCCCAAATAACCAAAGAATACCAGCTGATCTTAGCCCGCTTAATCGAGGACGAAGAATATAAACACCGTATTGCTGATTTCTTAGACTGTACCCAAAAGGTTACCCCTAGTAGAGTCGCGCTGACCATCGACGACCCTGAAGACTATAAATTTTTACAGGCGGCGGTAGGGGGACAGGCTGATGGACTTGTTACTAATGACCGGCATTTGTTAGACGTGGGCGAAATCGAAGGCATTGCTATTATGACGCCCCAAGAGGCTTGGGTGAAGTTTGAAGAAGCCAGCGGCACGTCCAGCGAGTGGCAAAGCTTTGTGAAAGGGTTAGGTATCGGAGGCCGCTAAGCCAGTGATGACTCACTATGAAGACAGCCACTAATTTTTCTACTTGGTTACTACTTTTTCTAGGCGTGGTCAGCTGTCTCCCAGCTACACTAGCTCTAGCGCAGGAAACACTCACTCCCGCTCCGCCTGTTACTAATAAACTGACGCAGACGAAAGAAGAGCTATCGGCTAAAGAAAAAGAAATTGCGGAGCTTGATCAACAGATCAAGAATCTTAAAAGCAAAAGAGATGTGACGGCCTCGGAAGCGCAAATAATTGCCGTCCAAGTACAACAGCTTGATCAGCAGCTAAATAAAGCGCAGCTAGAACTGCGCGCCACGCAACTAACTATTGGGGAAGTTGAAGAAGAGCAAAAAGCCAATAAGGAAACTATGGCCACGCTGCGCGTGGAAGTTGAGACCAAGCGGCAGCATTTGCAGGAGCTGGTGCGGGCGTTGTATTACCGCGAGCAGGATTCCATCGTGAAATTATTTTTTTCTACCTGGAGCTTCAGCGACGTATTAGCGGAACGCTCCGCCTACCAGCAGCTCCAAGAACAAACCGTCCAGTTAGTACAGGAATTGCGCCAGCGCGAAGAAGAATTAGACAGGCGCCAGTCAGACTTGGTGGAGCAAGAGCAGGACTTAGGTCAATTGGAGGATTTGTTGGTTAACCAAAAGCAAGGCATTAGCCGGCAACAGCAAGAGCGCAGCCAATTTTTACAGGCCAAGAAATCGGAGCAGGTTGAATACGAACAATTAATTGCCCAAGCGCAGGCCGCGCGTCAAGAAATTGAGCAGGATATTTTTACCTTGCGTTCCGCCGGCATTGAAGTGTCTTTAAATACTGCTTTGGACATGGCCAAGTATTCCGCCTCGCTCACCGGCGTTAAGGCCTCCTTGCTGCTGGCTGTTCTGAAAGTAGAATCTGACTTGGGTAATAACATTGGCAGCGGCAAGTTTCCTGACGATATGCACCCGGACAGTCGGGAACCCTTTTTACGTCTAACAAAAAAGCTGGGGCTGGATCCTAATACGGCTAAAATTTCCCGGCGGCCAGCCAGCGGCCGGGGTTGGGGCGGCGCCATCGGTCCGGCGCAAATTATGCCGGCCACATGGGAAGGAATTGAAGGGAGACTATTGCAACTAACCGGCAAGCCGACGGTCAATCCGTATGATTTAACGGATGCCTTTGTAGCGACGGCAGTGTTTTTAGCTGACAGGGGAGCCGCTAATCCGGCGGCAGAGCGGGAAGCGGTCGGGCGATACATTGCCGGTCCTAACTGGCAGTATTATGGCTGGTACATTGATAAAGTAATGGCCGTGGCCAAAGAATACGACAAAGTGCCTTGAGGGGTACAAAGTGCTCTAAAGAAATCTAAGTATTCACCAGTCCACTTTTAATTTTGCTTTTACCTTATTTTTCCAATAAACAGATATTGCTGGCTATTGTCATTGGTAGCAGTGTGCTGGTGGCTGCCTTGTGGATATTAGCGTTCCTAACTTTTCCGCAGGACAAGCCGGTGGCTGTTTTGCACTACAGTACTGGCATTGGCATTGACTATATTGGCGAGGGGGAACAAATTTTAGTACTGCCAGGAGCCGCCACGCTTTTACTGCTGACCAATTTATTGTTGTGGCGATTCGTGCGCCGAGCAAGTGTGCGAGCTGCTTGGATTTTTATGGGGATTCTGCCTCTCCTTGTCGCCCTGTTACTAACGGCTTATATTCTACTTTGGAGACTAAACTCATAATCACTAGATGTGTCAAGGGTTACACTTGAAATAGAACTGGCCCAGCTGCGGCGGCGCCTATGGCAGATGATTCCGGGGCTGTTGTCCTGGGGAACGCTGATTGGCCTGTCTTTACTCTCGTTCATACTTCCTTTCTGGGTGGCAATTTTTATCATCGCCTACGATGTGTATATTTTAGTGCGCATCGCTTACATGACTGTGCACTTGTTGTACGCCTATCGGCGTTTGAAGGAGCATGTTGGTATTGATTGGATCAACCGCTGCAACAGGGTATCAGCCGATCCCCAAGGCTACTTGCAGCAACTCCGTGCCCAAACCGCGGCCCTGGCCGCCAATAAATCACCCAGCCGCCAGCATTTAAGGCATCGGCGGGAAGTACAGGCCCTGGTGGATAGTGGGCGTGCCGTATTAAATTGGGAAAAGGTTCATCACTTAATAGTGCTTCCTACTTATGATGAATCGTTATTAGTGCTGCGTACCTCTTTACAATCTTTGGCTAATACCAGTTTTCCCGCCAACCGAATGCACGTGGTGGTTGGTTTTGAAGAACGGGCCGGTCAGGAAGCTCAAGACAAAGCGGCCGCTTTGCAGGCAGAATTTGGTAAGAAGTTTCAAACCTTTCTCACCACCTGGCATCCCGACGGCCTGGCGGGAGAAAAGCGCGTTAAGAGCGCTAATGCTTCTTGGGCAGTCAGGCAAATGGAAGCGGCAATGACGGCGCAAGGAATTTTCGTGGACAATGTTCTGGTCAGTAACTTTGATAGTGATACTGTTGTTACTCCCGATTATTTTGCCTATTTAACTTATGCTTTTATTACCCATCCTGATCGTTATCGAGTGAGCTATCAGCCCATACCGGTTTATAACAATAATTTATGGGACGCGCCGGCGTTCTCAAGGGTGATCGCGATGGGCTCGACTTTTTGGCAGATGATTGAATCAACTAGGCCGGAGCGGCTGGTCACTTTTTCTAGCCACTCTATGACACTCAAGGCGCTCAAGGATGTGGGGTATTGGCAGAAGGATATTATTTCCGAAGACTCACGCATTTTTTGGCAGTGCTTGCTATTCTACCAAGGTAATTACGCCACCTATCCCTTATACACGACAGTTTCGATGGATGCCGCGCTTGCGCACAGC
>CAZUSC010000078.1:0-21013 GCA_964622915.1 uncultured Candidatus Saccharibacteria bacterium
GCTACTTGATCGGCGGGTAGGTTCGCGGCGGCGGTTACGTCATCAATATGTACAGGGTCATGTGATATTTTTTGCAAAATAGCTATCTGCTGCTCTGACAAATGTTTGGCCACTTCAATTTGCCTTTCTTGCGCCGTCAGACCCAGCAAGGATAATAAATCCTCCGGACTTAGTATGGCGGCCGCACCCTGTTGAATGAGCTGGTTGGTACCCAAACTTAAAGGATCGGTTATGGGACCAGGGATGGCGCAAACGTCCCGATTGTATTCGAGGCCCAGTCGGGCAGTGATTAGCGATCCGCTGTACTCACCCGCTTGGGCGATTAATATTGTTCGACATAGTCCAGCAATAATCCGGTTCCGTTCGGGGAAAGTGCCTTTGTGCGGCGGGGACCCGGGAGCGTATTCTGATACCAGTGCGCCGCCGCCGGCTAGAATGTCCATGGCTAGACGAAAATTGCTACGGGGCGCAATGGTCGCATCATCAATACCCCCGCCCAAGACAGCAACTGTCGGCCGGCTATTATCAAGACAAGCTTTATGCGCCAGACTGTCAATGCCGAAGGCCAGTCCGGAAACAATTGGTACTCCCGCGCGAACAATGGGCGGCAGGAGTTTTAACAAGCATTGTCGTCCGTAGGTATTGGCGCGGCGGCTGCCCACGACCGCGATTAGTTTGGGATCGGCTAAGACCTTAATGTTACCCCGCACATATAGTTGCTCCGGCGGATCAGTAATTTCCAAGAGCAAAGGAGGATAATCCGCATGGCCCCTGGTAATAATTTGGATAGCGTCGCCCATCTTTCATTACATTACGTCAAGCTGCCTATTATTTCACTGGTGGTGGGAAGCCAATAGGCCGACTAATTTATTAACTAGCTCTTGTGAAATAGCCGTCACATCAAGTTGGAGTGAGTTACTTCGTATCACCCACTTGCCCAGCGTACCCAGAGCGGATAATGCGTGTAGCGCATCGGGCGTTTCAACAATGAGACGCTGGTAGGCCGTTTCATCTGGAGGTGAAATGGTGCGGTAATGTATTTTGGTGATATTCTTGCTGCGGGCAACAATTTGTAAGCTAATGATAGTTGCTAGGCTCCGAGCCGCCTCCGGCAGCGGGCCGTACTGGCTGGTAAGCTGTTGCAAGGACTGGCGCAATTTGGGCAGGGAGTCGGCCCGGCTAAGTTTGCTATACCAGCGGGTGCGCTCATCAGCATCGAGCATATAATCGGCTGGCAAGAGCGCCGGCAGCGGCAACTGAATATCGACATCGCTTAACTGTTCCGGGTTAGCGACGGATTGCTGGACCAGTTCCAAATATAAGGCGACACCGACCGAATTAATTGTACCGCTCTGCTGCGGGCCGAGCAGGTTGCCGCCACCGCGCATTTCCAAATCGCGGCGGGCGAGCGCCCAGCCAGAACCCAAGCGGGTACTTTCCGTAATAGCAGTGAGGCGCTGCCGCTGTATGTCGGTTAGTTGTTCTTGGTTGTAGAGGAAGTAGGCGTAACCCCGGCGCTGACGGCGTCCGATCCGGCCACGCAGCTGATACAGCTCGGCCAAGCCAAAATGCGGCGCTTGCCAAACAATCATGGTATTTACATTGGGCAGATCCAAACCGTTTTCAACAATACTGGATGAAATCAATATGTCGATCTCCCCACTATCAAACTTGTGAATTATTTGGCTGAGAGTGCTATCAGGCTGTTGCCCATGAGCAATAGCTAAGCGGGCTTGGGGAAATAATTTCTTTAAATCAGCTTGAATCGCCGATAGGTAGCGAATGCGCGGTGCGACTACATAGATTTGACCACCGCGCTCTAATTCTCGCCGGATGGCTTGGCTCAAAATAGCCGAATTAGCGCGGCCGCTGTAAGTCTCCACACTCTTTCTGCTGGCTGGCGGCGTGCTAATGAGCGATAAGGAACGCAGGCCGGACAGCGCCATGGCCAGAGTGCGGGGGATAGGCGTCGCCGATAAGGAAAGGACATCAACCGCCGCTCGAATTTTTTTAAAATATTCTTTTTGCTTCACTCCGAAGCGTTGTTCTTCATCAATAATAACCAGCCCAAGGTTTTTCCAGCTGGACATCTTGTAGAGCAGAGCGTGTGTGCCAATAACAATCTTGGCCGAACCATCCGCCATAGCCGCGCGGGCCTGCTGCTTGGCGGTGGCGCCGGCAAAGCGCGACAGCACAAAAATCGAGTCTGCTATTTTTGGCAGGCGTTGACGAAAGGTGTCCGTGTGCTGTTGGACCAGTAGGGTAGTGGGAGCGATAACCGCCACTTGTTTGCCATTATGGATGGCATGATAGGCGGCCCGAATGGCAATCTCGGTTTTACCGAAACCGACATCGCCGACGATCAGACGATCCATCGGATGTGGCTGGCGTAAATCGGATTTTACTTCCTGCCAGGCCTGCTCTTGGCCAGCCGTTAATTGCCAGGGAAAGCCGGCGGCTGCTTCCCTCTCAACGCTTAAGTCAATTTGATAGGCTGGCCGGCCGGCCGAGCGCCGGCGCGCCGAGACATCCAGCAATTCCTTAGCAAAGACAGCGGCATTGACTTGAGCCTTCTTTTTAACTTTTGACCAAATAGATGTTCCCAAGCGATAAATTGGCGGCGTATCTTGGCCGGCATAGGCAGTGACTTTGTGGGCATATTCCACTGGGACGGACAGGGCATCGCCAGCCGCATAACGGATTACCAAATATTCGCGGGCTTGCCCCGCCAGGGCGCGCCGCTGTAAGCCTTCGTAAATGCCAATCCCATGATCGGCGTGCACGGCGGGCTTCCCCTCCTCTAATTGGCTAACCAGTTCTAGGGCGGACGATAAGTCAATAGGGGCGGCCGGGTGGGGAGTAGGCAGTAACCACGATTCCGTGACAAGTTGCCAGTTGTTGCTGCTAAAATTAATTGCACTGTCCGCTAATGGTGAGCGCAGTAATACCACGGGCACTGGCGGCCATCTTTGCTGTAAGTGCGTTTTTACGCGGTCCTTGTTTTGGTAAAGCGCAAAAATGCGTTGGTGAGCTGGAGCCAGTTCCGCGCCTTCCCGCACAGGAAAAGCCCGCCGCGGAGCCGGCGAGTCAAATATAATATTATATTTGCCGGCCGGATATGAAGAATGTTGCGGTCGCCATACTAAACTATTCGCAAATATTGGCTGCCAGCTACTGTTGGTAGTGGGAAATTTCAACGGCGGCAGACGCACGGCATTAATACTGTTGGTGCGGCTGTCGCTGTTGTGGTGAACAATGCGTTCAATTGTTTGGCCATAAGTGATGATGGAGTAATAGCCAGCTAGTAACGGATGACGAACATCAATGGCTTCACCGCGCACGCGAAAACTGCCGGCGTTAACAGTTGTGCGGTGGCGAACATAACCAGCTTTTGCCAGTGCGGCTATAAACGCAGGCAAGGAAATTTTCTCCCCTACCGTCAGCAGCTGGCAGGAGGCTTGATAAGATTTTTTATCCGGCAAGGCCTTAGCGGCTGAAGCGGCGATAATAATATTGTGACTCAAATCTTCATAATAAAGAGCCGCATGGTAAGCCTGGCTTAATTGAGTATAAACATCGCCGTTGCGCTCTTGATCAGATAATTGGTGGGAAACTACCTGCCATTCGCGTTTGTGTCCTAACGTGTCTTCCCAACCTGTCAGCAGCGTATGTAATTTTTGCAAATTGGCTGCGTTGTCCGGTGCGACGATAATTTTTTTAGCCCCTAAAACGGACCAATCGGCCGCCAGTAAAGCCAACTGGGTAATGCTTAAGTGGGCCTGGTAAGAGTTTTGCGGCTCTGCTACCAAGTCACTGGCCACTGCTTGCTCGAACGGAGCAATGGTTGCCTGTATTTCACTTATCAGTGATATGGACAGTTCATCCTGACTTTTTGTTGACATGAGAGTATTGTTACCGTATATTATCCTACCAATCAATCATTATTAGCTTTGCTTTCGAACATATGATCCACTTCAAAAGTCAAAAGTCAAAACTGCAACTAAAAATTCAAAACTGTTTGTCTCGCCGAGCTGGGACCCCAACTTTTTGCCTTTTGCCTTTTAAGTTTTATATTCATGCCTTTTGTTAAAGAACTAAAAAGATTAGGACTTAAAGACAAGGAAGCGGCCGTGTACTTAGCTTGCTTGGAACTGGGCCCGTCACCGGTACAAAGGATTGCCCGCAAGGCAGGGGTCGTCCGGGCCACTACTTATGTCATTTTAGACACGTTGATGCAAATGAGCCTGCTAACCCAATATAAAGAAGGTAAGAAAACACTTTTTTCCGCCGAACCGCCCCGGCAACTAATGCGACTACTGGAAAAACAACAGGAAGAGATTATGGAAAAACAGCATGACCTGGATGCTTTACTGCCGCTGCTACAAATTCTTACTAAAGCAAGCGGTGAGCAACCTTCTGTTAGGTATTTTGAGGGTAAGGAAGGACTACATGCGATTAGACAGGAAATAGTACTGTATGCTCGACCGGGTGATACAATTTATAACTTTACGCCCTCGGACCATCTGAATGCTATTTTCCCTGATAATGAGGAAGCATATTACAAACAGCGGGTAGCCAAGAAAATATATTCTAAAACAATATTTACTACTAAATCTAAGGCGCTGAAAGAAAAAATGCTTTCTGCCCCTTATCTTCAGATAAGTGATCGAAGATTTGTCTCTCCCGAAGACTTTTCGGCGACCAGTGGCATGACCATATTTAGGGACAGAATTGCCATTGGCTCTTTTACTGGCAAGTTAATGGGAGTAATTATTGAAAGTACGCCGATGGCTGATATGATGACGCGTCTGTTCGAACTAGCCTGGCGAGGCACAGCAACTATTGATGGGCAGGGGAGAAAAGCAGAGGAAGGTAACAAATAATAAATTAATATTTTTATGTTGATAAGTTTTATTGACATTGCTGGCGTACTAGCTCATACTTGCGGTGCACGAGGAGTGTACCGTGTTTGTATCTTGACAGGACGTCGTGAATTTTATCCTCGCTAGAGGGAGGAGCCCAAAATGGGAAACTCACCACTGCACGGAGGGTAAGATTCTGCGTGTTCAGTTAGCGCGAGAGGTCAGCTTATGGTTTGGACGAGGACGAATAAGATCTCGCGTTGTATATTCACTGTCCAGGGCTTGCCGGAGTAAGCATCACTTTAGAAGGGAAATGGTGATCTCACTTGGCGGCAAGCGCCTGGATCGTGGATTCCTCTGTTTTGGATACACACGTCTTCATTGTTCTATTTATCGATCATTGTGTACGCGCAGAATCGTGAGATGGACTATGACCTGGTTTATCTCACAACATGCCCGGCCCGCCCGAGCCACATCACACATTTGCTTTCAAAAGTAAAGAATGTGTGCTCAGGCGGGTTTTTTCTTTTTCTAGAGTTTATTACTGGAAAGTTTGACTTTATAATGAGCGGCCGTTACGTTTAAATGTTGCTCCCGTTGTTATTACTACCCCGCTTTAGAGCGTTGTCTGGAACAAACCCCTCCAACGTTTCAGATAACATTTGCTCGTAAGCGGGGTAGTACTAGCAACCAAAACGGCTCTATCGGCCTAATCTGCTGGATTAGGCCTTTTTTGTGATAAGTCATTAAGAGCTAAGATAAGCACATGAACGACTATTTATTCATTGGGCTGGGGAACCCCGGGCAACAATATGACAAGACGCGGCATAATTTAGGGCTGGCTGCCTTGCATGCCTGGGTTGATCAACAGCAGGCGCGCGGGTACGCAGTAACCGATTGGCGCGATGATTCAAAAATATCTGCCCAACTGGCACAGGTTAATTTTACTGATAAAGCAACCGTCACTTGCCTGTGGCCTGCAGCCGGCATGAATAATTCTGGGCAAGCGGTAGCGGAGTATTTAAAATATCACCCCTTCGAGACTCCCCAAATATTGATCATTCATGACGATATGGAAATATCTCTAGGCGAGGTCAAAATCAAATCCGGCGGTAGTGCCGCCGGACACAATGGCGTGCGCTCCATTCAGACCGCCCTGTCCACCCAGGACATTGCCCGTCTGCGGCTCGGAATAGGGCGGCCGGTGGCCGGCGCTGCGGAAGATTATGTTTTACAAAAATTCACAGCCAGTGAAGAGTCGGCAGTCAAAAAAATGCTGGCCGAAGCTTGCAAACTCTTGAGCGAAAGATTGTCCGTCGTCTAGTGGCTACTCACTACTCACTTTAATTTAATATCACGGCGCGTCAGCCCCGAGGATAATTAGAACATCGGCCTCACTGGCTGGCTCGTTGGCGGGTAGTCCAGAGTCTGCCTGGGCGGATAATTTTTGCGCCACCGCTTTGGCAGCTTCCACTGCCTCATCTTTTAAAGCATAAACAGTAGTTTTGGCCGTTGCGCGATTGGCCGCGTTGCCGATCGCCAACACCTCATAATCTTCGCTTTGCAATTTTTGCGAGGTCTGCTGGGCGAGGCCAGTAGTGTTGGTACCATTGCGAATTTCCAGCGAAGGTTTTTTTACCGCCGGCTCTTCTTTGACGGCATTTTCAGCGGCAACTTCCGCGGGTTGACTGGTGGGCGCTAGACTGGTGCTCACCTCGCTGGAAAAAATATTATCGCTTATCGCCTGGACTTCAGAATAGTCACCGGTGCGGGGACGCAGCACGGAGGCTGGTTCACCACGCAACACCTCTGTGCCACCCACCAATACACCGTCAGGACCAGTGGACAAAACTACCGAGCGCACTGCCTCGTGATTAAGCAGGCGAGCAATCTCAAAAAATCTCCTTATTTCCCACAGTTCGAGGTCGGTGCGAATGTTGTCGGACAGCGAATCCAAGATGGAGTTTAGGGCGCGCCAATCAAAAGCGGTATTAACAGAAAAGACTTTTTCTCGCAGCGCCAACAAGGTTTGTTGCTGCCGAGCAGCGCGCTGGAAATCGCCTCCCTCGGAACCTTCAATGTAGCGTGCCCGGACATAAGCCAGTGCTCGTTCACCATTCATTTTTTCTGTGCCGGCTGGGAAGGTGATTTTGTGCCAATAGTCCTCAAAAGTATTATCAATTGTAATATTTAAGCCGCCAACGGCATCAACTATACGCTTAAAGGCAACGAAATCAATGCGGGCGTAGTAGTGGATGGGCTGTCCAGTTATCTCTTCGACTTTGGCTTTAAGCATGGCCGGGCCGCCATCTTTTTTTTGGGATTCGCCGTAGGCGTGGACGGCATTAATTTTTGCAAAATATTCTTCGCCTGGCACTTGCACGTATAGATCGCGCGGGATAGACAGCAGCGCAACTTCTTTGGTGGCCGGACGGATACTGGCTACCATGACAGTGTCGGCTAAATTCCGCCCTTGATGATTTTCTCCGCCGATAGCAATCAGCAGAACATTAATACGATTGGCCTTCTCGCCCGCTAAATATTGCCCGGAGCTGAACAGTAAATCCTTGATTTGCCCTAACAGGGATGATTCAGCGGAAATAATTTTATTGCTGGCTGATAACACCTTATACCCGAAAACACCGCCCGTAATAACGATCGCCAAAAAAACAGTTATCAGCAGACGACGCCCCCAATGGGATTTTGTTTGCCGGCCGCTGGCGCTACGCCGCCCGCCACCGGCCGGCGGTCGCCGCGGCAGATCTGATTGCTGGCCCGTCAAGTTGGGGCGAGCCACTCCCAGGCGACTTACTTTATTGGCGGCTGTTTTGCGTTGACCAGGCCTATCTAATTGATAACGCCGGCGCACTTCCCATAGTACGCGCTTTTCTGACCGAGAGGCCGAGGACTCGGCGTTGTGATTTTTCATATTACAAGGCAGCTAATGGCAAAGTCGTGAAATAATAATACCAGTCAATACTGGCGGTACACATTCAGTGCTGTCAAGCGACGTTTCCGCCAACTACCAATACATGACCCGGCCCACGCAAGTGCTGCATCCGTTGAGTATAACCCTCTTTACCCCAAACCAGTAGCTCTCTCGTGCCTGGCTATTTGCTCTCGAGGGGTGTGGTGCGTACAATGACTGTGTGAAGGAAAATGAGAACTTAATACAGCCTTCGTTTGGCCGAGCAATCGGCAGGTTTTTTTGGGAATTGGTAAAATCTTTTCTAATTGCGCTGGTTATTATTATTCCCATTCGTTATTACCTGGTCCAGCCATTTTTTGTACGGGGAGCGTCCATGGAGCCGGCTTTTGACGATGGGGAATACTTAATAATTGATCAGTTGTCTTACCAATTCCGGGTGCCGCGGCGGGGAGAAGTAATAGTCTTTCGTTATCCGCTGCGTCCCTCACAGTTTTTTATTAAAAGAATAATTGGCGTGCCCGGCGATACTATTCGCATTGCCGACGGTCAAGTTATTGTTAAAGATGAACGTCATCCGCAGGGAGCTATCTTAGACGAGGCCGACTATTTGCCGCCCACGCTGCGCACCGGCGGCCAGGTAGAAACTCAATTATCCGATAATGAATACTTTGTGTTAGGTGACAACCGTCCGGCCAGTTCTGATTCCCGATCGTGGGGTGTTTTAACGGCCGACGAAATTATTGGCCGGGCATGGCTGCGACTCTTTCCGTTAACGCGGCGGGCAATATTTAGGCCGCTGTCTCCCGGTTTTATCGGTCTGCCCGAAACTAGTCCAGCGGCCTTCTTGCCATAGTAGGCCATACTGGTATAGTGTGTGATTTACCATGCCCAGTAACAATACTTTACAATCCTGCCTTTGGCAGGATGATGGGCGACATAAAGTTAGACACATCGTCAATCCAATGAATAAAACATTACTTAATTATAAGCTCTTAGTCGCTGGCTCGCTTCGCGTCGCCAGGTAAAGTAGTTGTTACTGGGCATGCCTAAAAGCAACCAAAAGCCAGTCAAGAAACCTGGCCAAGAAGAGGAGCCGGAAATGCCTTTTAAGAGCAAGTATGTTGCGATCAGTAGCCCCCGCGGTACCCAGGACATCCTGCCGCAAGAACAGAAATATTGGGAATATGTCATTGAGAATGCCGTGTCTTTCCTGCGCGGCTGGCATTTTCAACCCTTAGAAACGCCCCTTTTTGAAGAAGCCGCTCTCTTCACGCGCGGAGTTGGACAAGACACTGACATCGTGCAAAAGGAAATGTTTGAACTAAAAGCGCGCGGCAAGGGTGCTCACTATGCCTTGCGCCCCGAGGGCACAGCCGCTCTGGCCCGTGCCTACATTGAGCACGGCATGCGCAGTTGGCCGCGGCCGGTTAAGCTGTACTACGTCGGATCTTTTTTCCGCTATGAACGTCCCCAGGCGGGACGGTGGCGCCAGCACCATCAGATTGGTCTAGAAGTTTTTGGCTCGCAAGCACCGATTACTGACGTGCAGATAATTTATGTGTTGCATTTGTTATTGAAGCAGCTGGGGCTAGAGAATTA
Source organism: uncultured Candidatus Saccharibacteria bacterium (assembly GCA_964622915.1). Classification (GTDB taxonomy): domain Bacteria; phylum Patescibacteriota; class Andersenbacteria; order UBA10190; family UBA10190; genus CAZUSC01. Next base: position 9,391 of record CAZUSC010000078.1, read on the forward strand.
CGTTGTGCGTATCAACAGCCTGGGTCTGCCTAAAGAGCGAAAAGAATATATTAAGTTGTTAAAAGAACACTATCGCCGCAGCCGACAAAAACTTTGTCGCGATTGCAAAGTGCGGTTGGTGTCTAACCCGCTGCGGTTGCTCGACTGTAAAGAAGAAAAATGCCAACAAGTTGCCAATTCTGCTCCCCGCATGCTTGATCATTTATCCGAGGAATCAAAAAAGCACTTCGAGTATATTTTGAACATGCTTGATAAATTAAGCGTGCCTTATGAAGTTGCCCCAGGGTTGGTGCGTGGACTGGATTACTACACCCATACGGTGTTCGAATTTGTCCCTCGTACTGCAGCCGAAGACGAAACCCCCCAGGCATTTGTTTCCGGCGGTCGCTATGACGGTCTGGTGCGAGAACTTGGCGGTCGTGATACGCCGGCTGTGGGAGCGGCCATAGGGGTTGAGCGTTTAATTGGCCGTATCAAAGAAGAAGGCATTGAACTTACCATCACCGATCAACCGCAAATCTATATTGCACAGCTAGGCGACCAAGCCAAGGTTACTGCTTTAGAAGTGATGAAAGAGTTGCGGGAGGCGGATATTCCTTTCGCCGAGAGCATTAATCGTGATGGCATGCAGCCCCAACTAAAAGTTGCTGATCGTCTGAAGGTTCAGTGGGTAGTTATTATCGGCCAAAAGGAAGTACTCGATGACACTGTGATTCTGCGTAACATGGAAAGCGGCATGCAAGAGGTCGTTGACCGCTCGGCTTTAGTCAAAGAACTGCACAAGCGGTTGAACATGAGTGTTTAGAAAATAGTAATCAGTAACGAGTAACGAGTAATCAGTAACGAGTAACGAGTAACGAGTACGCAAGATCGCGTGTTCGCCGTTGATATTACTGGTTACGGGTTACTGATTACTCGTTACTAATATATTTTGCTTTTTGAGTTTCGTCTTTTGAAAGATGTATAATGAACACATGACCGACGAGTGTATTTTTTGCCGTATAGCTCGCGAAGAGACTAAGGCCGACATTGTCTTCGATGGTGGGGACACTATTTTTTTTCGGGATATCCATCCGAAAGCGAAGATTCACATTGTTGGTATTCCCAAAAAACACCTGTCGTCCCTCAACGACCTGCACGGAGATGATCATTCTCTAATTGGAAAACTGCTACATGAAGCCGGCCACGTGGCAGAAGAATTGGGCATAAAGGAAAGTGGTTATCGTGTGCTGACTAATGTCGGCCGAGACGCTGGGCAAGAAGTTCAGCACCTGCATTTTCATATTTTAGGCGGCGAGAGCTTAGGACCACTGCGATGCTAGAAATTAGAAACTAGAAACTAGAAATTAGAAATTAGAAATTGGAAATATGAACGCGAAAAAGAGACTGATAGTCCGTAAATTAGGGTTAATATATTTTCTGATTTCTATTTTCTTATTTTCTGTGCCAGTTTATGCAGCGATTATTCCTTGCGGGCCCAGACCCGGTCCACTGGCTCCTGGTGAAAATATCAGCGGCTGCACACTGAAAGATTTTTTTCAATTACTGGTAAACATTTATAATTTCCTACTGGGTATGGCAGCCATAGTGGCCATCCTTATTCTCGTTTGGGGAGGGATTCAAATGTTTATTTATCACTATCAGGAAAGCCCGGAGGAGAAGTTATCTAGCGCCAAACTGACTATCACGCGGGCTATTTTTGGACTGGTGATCATTGCGGCGGCCTATTTAATAGTCAACACGCTCCTCCTACTTCTAGGAGTGCAAAATCCGCAGAATTACTTTGGGGGAGCATTTTTTGGGTAGCAGACCCTCTACCTTAATAGGACTGCTGGGATTGCGGTTCCCTTGACCATACTTTATTATCATGGCAAGCTTTTTTAGAGGATTGTATTTGCGATCAGGTATATAAAGGTAAAAAAGAACGGCAATTGAGTGATTTAGCCTGATCCCATTCTGGCAAGCCTACACAGACTCTTATTTTTCTTGGGAGGTGACGTGTTTACCCCGCCATCAGGCGGGGGACAACAGACAATATGGTACAAGTGCGAAAGCGCGATAACGAAAGCAGCGATAGTCTGGTGCGTCGTTTTAGTCGTAAAGTTCAACAAAGTGGCGTCCTGCTGCAGGCGCGCAAGATACGTTTTTATCAGCGCAAAAAAAACAGGCGCAAAGTTCGGGATGCGGCCCAACGCCGCTCCGAATTACAAGCGGAACGAGAGCGATTAATAAAGTTGGGCGAGATTGACGAATTTACTCCGGTCAAAAGAAAGCCGCGATACTAGAAAATAGGCAACTCGTAATCAGTAACCCGTAACCAGTAATGGCCGACGGCCAACTTGTCGTGCGTTTTACTCGTCACCCGTTACTAGTTACCAGTTTCTATTTTCTATTTTCCAGTTTCTGACTACAATGTAGAGTAGGTTATTCAATAAAGTTATTCCTATGGCCGCACCGCCACCAAACTTGCCGTTATCAACTGGTGACAATCCGATTAATAAACCACTTCCTCCCGCCAACACACCGCCTTGGCCGGCGAGTACTGGACCAATCCCGATGCCGATTAAACCGACCGGGGGAGTGCCCGGCGGCGGACAGGATGCTCCTGACCCCTTTGCCACAGGAGGGCTGCCAGGGGCGGCCACTCCCTCTGGTGCCACGAGCGTGTCTCCAGGCCCCAGTGTGGTAGAAAATACTTCCCCCATTGCACCACCAGCCTTTCAGCATCCGACACCGCCGCGGCGCAGTCGCCGCTGGGTCATCATTATTGTCGGCACAGTAATTGTTCTACTCCTGCTGGGCGCTATTGGCGTTGTGGCAGCCCGGTTGCTGTTTCCCGCCAAAACTAGCCCCAATAATACCGAACCTACCCCTAGTCCCACTGCGGTTGGGCCCACAATCCTGCCAAGCGCGACTCCTACTCCTACCTCCGGGGCGCAAGCTGACATCGATGATCCTGATGGCGATGGTCTTACAAACGCTGAAGAGGAGTTTTATGGTACGGATCCGGAAGCAGCCGACACCGACAAAGACGGGTTTAATGATGGCGAGGAAGTGCGGGCGGGATTTGATCCATTAACTAACGGCAAGCTAGATTCAGACAGTGATGGTTTTGCCGATCCCGATGAGCGTGATTTCGGCAGCGATCCGTTTAACCCCGATACGGACGGCGATGGATTTAGTGACGGCAGTGAAATCAACAATGGCTTCAACCCTCTGATTCCTTCACCCGGTGACAAGCTGTAGAATTTGGCGGCTATGACGGTTCAGGTGCAGTGTCCAGACTTGCCCCTATCATTAGAGGAAACGCAGCGTCTGTGGCAAGCGGTGATAGATTGGTGCGCAGTCAGTGATGAAGCAGTTAGCGTGCGATGCGTTAGCCAAGCGACCATTCAGCAGCTAAACAAGCAGTATCGACGGCAGGACCGGCCGACAAACGTGCTAACGGTCAGTTATCCACCCTGGCCAGACAAAGCGGCGGGTACTGGCGTGCCGTCCGAACACGACGTAACCATATGCCTTGCGGTTGCGCAGCGCGAGGCGACGCAGCGCAAGGTGGCCTTAAGGGACTATGTAGGCCTTTTGCTGGCGCACGCCTTTTTACATGCCGCTGGGCTGGATCACGAACGATCGCCGGCAGAGGCGGCAAAGATGCAACAAGCGGAACAGGAAATACTGCGGAAGGCTAAGCTAGCACCTCTTAATCTTTAGGCGACAAACGTGCTAAAATATACATGTAATTTCTAATTTCCAATTACTAATTTCTAAAAAATGCCCTACTGGAGTAAGAGCAGCACTTTCTGGCAAGCTTGCCGCAATGCTTGGCATGGTGTTTCTTTTGCGATAGAAAACGAATCGAACATTCGTCGGCAAGTTTTTATTGGCGTCGTAGCCATTATTTTGGCTTTACTGCTGGCTGTTCCAGCCAGCAGTATCGTGGCGCTCCTGATTATTGTCACTATCGTCATTACGTTAGAATTAATTAATACGGCTTTAGAACGACTAGAGGATGTCGTGCATCCAAATTTTCATATCGCCATCAAGCACTCCAAAGATGTGGGAGCGGCGGCGGTAATGATTGCCAGCTTTATGGCCGTCGTTGCCGGGCTTATCATACTGCTGCCGCCCCTGCTTGCCCGGTTAAATATTTAGCGCACGCGTGGTTATAACCAGCTTGTTACCGCTCTGAAATTTCAGGTACAATACAGTCCATTGCCGTTTTGGCCCAGATGAGCAAAAAAATTTATTATTGATTTCAGCATAGTTTCATGGCTCGGTTAAATATTTTTACCGGAATAGACGTTGGCTCCTCACAGGTGCGGGTAGTTGTCGCACAGAAAGATGCTCAAAGCGATCAGCCAACGATTATTGGTATTGGTGTGGCGCTGATGAACGGTATGCAGAAGGGCGTCATCACCGATGTTGAAGAAGCGGCCCAGTCCATTAGTCAGGCTCTTGACGCCGCTGAACGAGTGGCGGGCGCGCCAATCGAGCGAGCTTATGTCAGTATTAACGGCTCGCATATCTCCTCACAGAATGCTCGAGGCGTAATTGCCGTCAGTCGGGCTGACGGGGAAATAACGGCCGATGACGTGGCCAGGGTCATTAATGCCGCGCAAGCTTTTTCACTGCCAGCAAATCGCGAGATCCTTCACGTTCTGCCCCAGAATTATATTGTTGATGGGCAGGAACATATTCATGATCCGGTGGGAATGACCGGCGTCCGCCTAGAGGTTGAGGCGCATATAATTGAAGGCTCCGCCCCGTTCATAAAAAATTTGACCAAGGTTGTTAATCAGTCGGGCGTGCACATTGAAGATTTCGTGTTCGCTCCACTGGCGGCCGCCATGGCCGTCCTCGACAAAAAGCAGAAAGAATTAGGCGTGGCACTTGTAGACTTAGGCGGTGGCACAACTAGCCTGGCTGTTTATGAAGAAAAAACTCTGCTGCACACGAACGTTCTGCCGGTGGGGTCATCGCACATTACCAACGATATTGCTATTGGCCTGCGCACCTCTATCGAAATTGCCGAACAAATCAAAATTGAGCACGGCACAGCCTTGCCAGAGGAGGTCAAGGCGAATGAAATGATGGTGGTAGGGGAGGCGAGCGAGGAGGAATCAATGTCCAGAAAAGAAATGACTGAAATCATTAGTGCTCGTCTGGACGAATTATTTGCTTTTGTGGACAAGGAGCTAAAGCAAATTGGCCGCTCCGGTCTCTTGCCAGCGGGCGTCATATTAACTGGCGGCGGGGCTCATCTACCAGGTATTGTCGAAGTCGCTAAGAAAAAACTGCGCTTGCCCGTTAGAATCGGCCGACCACAAACATTAGTAGGAGTTGTCGATCAAACCAATGATCCCAGCTTTGCTGTTGTTCTGGGGATGATCGCCTGGGCGCTGGAGCAAGAGGAACACAGCTCCTACGCGAGAAGATCGCTGCACTTGCCAAACATCAGTAACAGCGTGCAGAAAATGCGTGACTGGATGAGAACATTTTTGCCTTAGAGAGGCAGTAGGTAGTAGGTTGTAGGTTATAGACTACGCCGACGACTACTCCCTACAACCTATAACCTAATTACCGGTCACCGGTTACTCGTCTCACTACTGACCACATAATCAGATCAAGACCTGTCTTAAGAAAAGGCTTGGTCTAGGTACATGCAGTCTTGTGAACACCAAGTGTGTACAGTTTGAACACAAATGGTTGTTGACATTGCGCTGGATGTTCTTACTCTGAAAAGCAGACTAATAACTTCATAATAATACTTACTGTTGTGCCTCTAAAGAAACCCACTATTGAGAACGTTGCCAATATAAAAGTTGTTGGTATTGGCGGCGGCGGTAATGCCGCGCTTAATAGAATGATGGAGGCGAAAATAAAAGGGGTGGAATTTATTGCTATTAATACCGATGCCCAAGCCCTTCATTATTCAGGCGCGCCTATTAAATTGCACATCGGGCAGACAGTCACGCGCGGACTGGGCGCTGGAATGAATCCAACACTGGGGCAGCAAGCAGCCGAGGAAAGCCGGGATGAAATTTACGAGATGTTAAAAGGTGCTGACATGGTCTTTACGACTGGTGGAATGGGCGGCGGTACCTGCACGGGAGGTGTGCCTATTATCTCGGAGATTGCTAAAGAGGCTGGAGCTTTGACTGTATCGGTGGTCACAAAGCCCTTTTCCTTTGAGGGGCAGCAGCGCATGACGTTAGCAGAGGAAGGGTTGGCCGAGCTGTCCGAGCGGGTTGATGCGGCAGTGGTTATTCCTAATGATCGCTTGCTGCAAATTATCGATAAAAAAACTAGTTTGGTTGACGCCTTTCGCACCGTCGATGACGTGCTGCGACAGGGTGTGCAGGGTATTGCTGACCTCATTACCCACCACGGCATGGTCAACGTCGACTTTGCCGATATTAAAGCCATTATGAATAACGCTGGCTCCGCTTTAATGGGCATTGGCCGGGCTTCCGGCGAGAATAGGGCAGTGGAGGCAGCCCGGGCGGCCATTGAAAGCCCCATGCTTGATATCACGATTGATGGGGCAAAAGGGGTGGTATTCAATATTACGGCTCGCGACGACCTGCGTATGTACGAAGTACAAGAAGCCGCGCGCACCATCACCGAGCATGTTGATCCCAACGCTAAAGTTATTTTTGGTGCAGTAATGGATAAAGAGCAAGTCAACGAAGGAGAGATTAAAATTACCGTGATAGCCACCGGTTTTGATAAACCAGAAATCATCTCCCGCCAGAGGCAGCGCTACAGCGGCCAGGTACAGTTTCCGGCCAGTCAAGTGACTGTTTTTGGTCCGACACCTGAACCGGCGGCGTCTTCGCCGGTCGCGCGCCCGCTTTATCCTGATCGACAACCCGCACCGGCTAAATCAATCAGCACAAGCAACCGGGCTGTTCAACAGCCCGAAGAAGAAGACTTAGAAGTGCCGACTTTTATTCGCCGCAAAATGCGGGAACGAAAACAAGCGCGCCAGAGCGGCAAAGAAGTCTAGGAGAAAAGTAACGAGTAACTAGTAACCAGTAACCAGTAACCAGGAATTAGTAACCGGTACTCGTTACCCGTTACCCGTTACCCGTTACTTATTACTCGTTACTCGTTACAAGTTACTATATTGCCATGCGGTTGTTTTTTGTGGCGCAACTATTGGCCTGGACGGTTGGTGTGGCACTTGGCGTTCTTGGCGTTGCTTATTTCTGGTTGCTACTGGTCGCCGCATTACTCACTACCATTGGTAGACTGTGGCGGCTCACCCCACCTTATTTAGTGGCATGTTTAGGATTATTTTTCTTAGGCAGTCTGTGGGGCAGCCTGCCCGCCGGTCGCGTGGCCACCTGTAACTTTGGCGATAGCTTGACCGGACAAGTACAATCAGTGTTCCGCCGCGAGGCCACAAGGGCACAATATTTACTCAAGGAGTCCTCTGGCTGTACAGTCTTAGTGATCACCAACCGCTGGCCAGCCTATGACCCGGGCAATGTCTTGGCGGTGTCCGGCACAATTCAACCCGTCCAGGAAATACCCCCGGAGTTTGCCGGTTACGCTGAATACCTTGAGCGGCAGGGGATAGCCGCGACCATTCGCTATCCGAAGATTACGGTCCAGACGAGTCGTGTTAACATCTTGGCTGCTTGGAATAATTACACGCTGCAAAAAATAAACCAGGTATTTGTTGAGCCGGAGGCGAGCATAATTGCGGCCATGCTGCTGGCCGATAGCGGGTCTATTCCGGATGATATTACCGAGAATTTCCGGCGGACCGGCATCAGTCACATTTTGGCCATCTCCGGGCAGAACCTTTCTTTATTAGCGGCGTTATTGCTTATTATTTTATTGCTCCTGCCGCTGTCACCTCTCACGCGCACTGGTATTCTTACCAGCCTCCTATGGTTGTATGTGGCTTTTTTGGCGTTTCCCATTTCTGCCACCCGCGCGGTCGTTTTTTGGACAGTGGCAATGTTGGCCTGGCATATTAACGGATTAGTGAGCCTGCCGACTGTAATTATTTTAGCGTTGACGGCCATGATTTCGGCCAGTCCCGCCATCATCATGGACGTTGGTTGGCAGTTGTCTTTCGCCGCGGTGGTCGGCATCGGCCTGGCTTTATTTCTGCAGCGCAAACAAATACTTATTAGCTGGCAAACGCTGTTGTTGTCGACGATTGGTGCCACGCTGGCTACTTATCCGATCGTCAGTTACCACTTTGGCTCCCTTGCTTTAAGCGGCCTGCCGGTGAATTTATTGGTCCTGCCGGTAACATCGGCTTTCATGATTCTGGCGCTAGCCGCTCTCCTGACTTCTTTTATTGTCCCCACGCTATCTTTGATGATCAGCTACCTTGTTCATATTCTCTGGGTATGGATCGAGCAAGTGACGATATTTTTTTCGTCAATCCCCGGACTCTACTGGGAGGGTTTCACTATGTCCTGGTGGACGACCATCATCTATTATGTGACGGCCGCCACTATAGCTCAAGGCATTTTGCGCCGGCAGAACCGCCGCTGGCGAGAAATTTGGCAATAGATAAGTAGCAAGTAGCCAGTAGTAAGTATAAAGTGATGCAAACCAACTACCTTTTACTTATTCTGATTGGGTTGCTAGTAATGGGCGTGTTAGTTGCTCGACCAGCAGACAAGATAGTTTTTCTGGATGTCGGGCAAGGCGATGCTATTTTGCTGCAAAATGGGATGAAGCAGGTTTTAATCGATGGCGGGCAGGGCACGGCAGTTTTGTCGCGTCTGGCCGAGGAAATGCCTTGGTTTGATCGCCGGTTGGATATCGTAATTGTTACGCATCCGCAGCAGGATCACCTGGAGGGATTACTGCACGTAATGGAAAGATACCAAGTAGGCCTAGTTATTTTACCGCGGCTGGCCGCCGACTCGCTGTTACAAGAAACTTGGCTCAATAAAATTACGGCCAGCGGAGTGGCTTACCGCTTTGCCTGGCAAGGGCAAAAACTGCAAGTGGGTGAGATGGCCCTAGATATTTTGGGCCCGCTGGATACCCCGCAGGCTAAAACTCTGGCTAAAGCCAATCTTAATAATGGAAGCGTGGTAACTCGACTGGACTATTATGATTTATCAGTGTTACTGACCAGCGACATAGAACGTCCGGCCGAAATGATGCTGTTGAGTAGTGCTCAATCAGAGCAACTGGACGTCGACGTGTTAAAAGTCGGGCATCACGGCAGCAAAACGTCGACAGCCAGTGAATTCTTACAGGCGACCAGCCCGCTGGGCGCGGTCATCTCGGTTGGGGCGAAAAACCGGTATGGTCACCCGCATCCCACGGTCTTAAGCCGTTTGGGCAACTTGCCTGTCTGGCGCACTGATCAAGCCGGCTCTATTAGGTTTATATTCCAAGCCGGCCAATGGTATGTTACATGCAGCAGTGCCCAGTTGTTTTTTTCGGCTAAATCGTGTATCAAAGCAGATAGTTAATAAATTTGAGGTACGCTTAGCGGGTCCTGCCGCTCGGCTTCACCCCACAGGTGCTCCCCCGCTCAGCGGGGTCCGCGCCAGCGGGGGCCCCGCCTCGCGTCACCCGCTATATTTCTTTTCCTTACTAATTTTATATTCTATTATTAGCTCATGATCGAACAAACTTTGGCAATTATTAAACCGGATGGCGTGCAGCGGGGATTGGTCGGTGACATTATTAATAGATTTGAGAAAGCGGGATTAAAAATAACGGCTATGAAAATGGTTTGGCTGGACAAGGAGCAGGTCGGCAAGCACTACACGGAGGATGAGGCTTACCTCACCAGCGTGGGATTAAAAGCCCTGGAAAATGCTCAATCACAAGGTAAGGAGATAACAGAAACAGCCCTGGAAATCGGTCAGCGCGTGCGTGAATCAAATATGCGGTACATTTCGACTGGTCCGGTTATTGCCATGGTGTTGGCAGGCAACACTGCTGTTCAGACCGTTCGTAATATTATCGGCGGTACCAATCCTCTCTCGGCGGATATCGGTACTATTCGCGGCGACTTAACTATTGATGATTTTACTCAAGCCGACACCGAAGGTCGTTCGGTGCGTAACTTAATGCACGCCTCCGGAGATGTTGAAGAAGCCAAGCGGGAGATCGCGTTGTGGTTTTCGGCTAAAGAAATTTACGAGTACCAGACAGTAATGGATAAAGTCCTGCACGATCCCAGCTGGGGAGCATAACAAATGCAAAGTTAAAAATGAAAAGTGTAAAGTTGGAGTAAAGAGTTATAAATTAGCGCCGGTAATCGGCCCTTTTTTGCGCGGCATAAAAACCTTGTGAGGGCATGGTTCCCTCGCTACGTTTGTAGACAAGCATTTTTATTTCCAGCTTATATATTTAACTAGGAAAGGCGGTGATATAAATGAAGAATGTTAGTGAGGCGATCAAACACCTGCGAGAGCATCAAGAGTATCCGGCCACCAAAGCAGACCTTACGGCAGCTTGCAATAATCTGTCGGACTTTTCCACCGAGGATAAAGGAGAATTTGAAAATAGTTTACCGGAAGGGACATACAACTCCGCCGATGAAGTTATCGCTGCTCTAAACTGGGCAACCGCTTAATAAAAAAAGACTCTCACCGGTGAGAGTTTGGGAGTGAAACCATTTTGTTTTAAAACTCTGTTGTTTGTTGAACCACGGATTTTTTGGGTATCTCACCTTCTTTTGTTCCGGAAATTAGTAATAAAAGCAGTCGAACAACCGGACCACTAGGAGGTTAGGATGCTAGACGCCTATTTTCTCTTCAATCCTGTTAACTCGTTCTTCGAGGTGCTTGTGCTTATTCTGCATAAGTGAAATCTCATCATGATTGGCACCAGCCACATCGCGGTGAATATTTTCAGCGACAACATCAAAGTGGTGCAAAGTTTCTTCCTTTGATTTTTTTAACGCTTCTCTAACGGCTTCAAGTTGCCGCTGTATTTTATCAAAAGCTTTTTGAGTTTCTTTATCCACAAAATTATTGATTTCTATCGGCTGGTAATCCTCTATTCTCTCGCAGTTTCTTTGTCCGTTGCTTTAACTCTTCAAGCTTATCGTACATGTGTTTAATAAAATTATCAGCTGTTTCTTCTAGCCTTGAGAGCTCTTGCTTAGTATTCGTCTTACTCATAATTGTTATTTTATCATCTTGCTACAAAAGGCACAAAGACAAAGCCCGGGTATTCTTTTTCAACAAATTCGCCTTCACTTATTTTGGTTAACCTAGTTATGCTTGTGCCAACGGGTGCAACAAGGAGACTGCCTTTTTTGAGCTGTCTCTTCCAGGAGTAAGGAATATTCTGAAGGCTAGCCGCGGCAATGATTCCGTCAAACGGAGCTTCTTCAGGCAGGCCATTTTCTGCGCTGTGGCAGCTCATATCAACTATTCCTTTGGAAATGTAATTATATTTCGTTACATTATTTTTCCCCTGCTCGCACAATTCTGGCACGAGCTCCAGTGCAAACACCTTCCCTGTTGCACCTTCGCTACTGACAATATGAGCCAGCAAAGCTGTTTGCCAGCCGGAGCCTGAACCCACATCTAATATTTTATCGCCGGGCTGGAGTTGCAAGAGCTCTAGCATGAAGGCCACTGTTAACGGCTGCGAAATTGTTTGGCCGTGTCCGATG
>CAZUSC010000079.1:0-30150 GCA_964622915.1 uncultured Candidatus Saccharibacteria bacterium
GCAAAAGGTGACTGCAAATCAGTCGCCAGCCCTGGGTACGGCAAGGTTTTAATAGTAAAAGCTCGGCAGGGGGCTGGACGCACTTGAATAGCGGCCAGACTATTGTTATCTGGCTCACCTATTTCGTAATCAATGCCAATATCATCCAGTTTTTTCCAGAAGAGACGTAAATGGTTCAGCGGAACTTTTTCTATTGTTAGGGCTGATTTGGTAGCGGCGGCCAGCAGAATGAAAGTACCGGCTTCTAACATATCTTGAATGTTGGTAACTTGAGCACCCTGCAATTTAGCGGCGCCGACAATAGTGATGGTGTGTGTTCCGGCGCCGCGAACACGTGCTCCCATCAGATTTAACATTGCTCCCAGAGCCTCGACATGCGGTTCGGCTGCGGCAATATGCACAGTCGTTTTACCGGGTAAGGTTGCAGCTACCAGCATTACATTTTCTGTGGCTGTAACAGAAAACTCTTGCAAGGTCACGTTGCCGGCTTTCATTTTTGATCCATCGACCCGCACGCCGCTATCGTGCACCGCAATGGCTGCCCCTAACTGCCGAAAGGCGTCCAAGTGAACATCGATTGGCCGGGAGCCGATAATATCTCCCCCCGGCAAGGGAAGGTTTGCTTGTCGGGTCCGGCCGAGCAACGCTCCCAGTAACAGGACCGAGGCGCGCAGCGCGCGCACGAGTTTGTTTGGCACGTCGGAGTTGGCAATCGTTGTCGCCCTTATTTTTATATGATCGCCCGATCGCTCCACCTCTACACCAAGCGTAGACAATATTTCCAGCAAGCTATCAACATCGGAAATTCCGGGGATGTTATTAAGTTGCACTTCTTCGTCAGTCAGCAAACTGGCGGCCAGCAACGGCAAGGCAGCGTTTTTTGAACCAAAAACGGGTAGCGATCCTGTTAGCTTGTTGCCACCATTAATAACGAATGAAGACATTTTTTAAGTATTTAGTATCAAGCAGTAAGTAGCAAGCATCGAAAGTGAGTAGCCATATCTAGTATTTAGCACTTGGGCGACTTTTAAATAAGCAGTTGATACGTCCCGTCTACAACCTACAACCTACAACCTAATACCTTGCCAACTCCGCATATATAATATATACCGGTTACCTTATACTATCTTATAGCCACAATTTATGACTAGATCAGTTAGGCGGGCCCTGCTGTTGCTGGCGGGTTTACTGTTTGCAGCCATCGCCCCCGGTGTCATTTTGTATGCCATTGGCTATCGTCCAACCTGGCCGGGCAGCGATCAATCATCCGTCGGCGTACTGATGGTCGATGGGTTGCCGAAGAAAGCGGTTGTCGAGATCAACGGCCAGCCTGTCGGGCGGTTGCCCCAAATGGTCGCCAATATGCCGGTGGGAACAGTAGACGTTCGGTTGAGCAAGGACGGATATATCCCGTGGCAAAAAACATTAATCATTGAGCCTAAGCGCGCTACCGCAGTGCAAGCAGCTCGGCTGTGGCCGCAGTCAGCGCCGGTGCTTCGTCTTAAGAATGACATCAAAGATTTTTCGTTATCACCAAATAGGTCTTTAATGGCCATTACTTATTCCAATCAGACCTGGCAAATCATTGACAACGCGGGGCGTGCAGTTTCGCCACTCATTAAGCTTAGGGCGGCACCAGTGGAAGTAACGTGGTCTCCCGATAACGCCTTTGTGGTTTTGTCAGTCAAAAATGGCCAGTTCTTTTTATACGATGTTGCCCAAGCGCAGGATAGCTTAGTGAGTTTACCGGCTTTAACCGGCGCCAAGCAGATTAGTTGGGACTTACGGGTGCCTGGCCGACTGGTCGTACATACCAAGTTAGGATCACTCATTGCCTTTAATGTTGTCACGGGCAGCAGCACCCCCCTGGTTGATGATATTAAAAACTATGCAATAAGTTCACGCAACATTGTGGCGGTGACGTCCGACGGCCGGCTGGAGATGTTTAATTTACAAGGCCAGCTCACTGGCACGTTGAGCACAGCGCTGGAGCAGGAGCCAGCACTTATATTAATGACCCCGGCCGGCAATATCGCCCTGCTACTGCCGGATGGCCGCCTGGTTATGATTGGCCCCAACGGCAGCCTTATCCCTGTGGCCGAGCAGGCGCTTGCTGCTGCCTGGTCACCGGATGGACGCATATTATTGATCCAGTCCAACCATAACGAGCTGCAAGTTTATAACGTCGATAATCAAGAGCTAAGGCATATTCCTCTTAACCAGTTACAGCTGGTTGTCCGGTTATCTCAATCAATTATTAATCCGCAGTGGTATGCCGGGGGCCAGCATATTATCTATCAAGTGAACGACGAGATCATTATTACCGAAATAGATACGCGCGATCACCCTATTAGCTATTCCGTCGATACCACCAATAATGGCCGAGCCGCCGTGGCTGTCGGTGAGGATGGCAATGAAATCTATTATTTAAAAAACGTCGATAACCGTACTGGTTTATGGCGAGCCTCACTGTTTGCGGAAGACGACCGAGTACGCTAAATGGAGCCCTCGCGGGCCGCGCGCTGCCTCTTTTGCGAGGTGGGATAAAAAAAGCCCAGTTGGTTAGACTGGGTGGGTGGCGCGGTGTCGAGCTTCAGCTTGAGCCGGGAGTGGCGGGGTCAGGTGTCAACGCTTGTTCCCGTTGGATTCTCTAGCTTTTGCTGTTCCTCTTGCTCCTTCTTGATCGCCTCGTAGACTTCTTGGCGATGGACAGTGACGTCTTTGGGGGCATCAATGCCAATGCGGACTTTGTCGCCCCTGATCTCAATGATCATAAGGGTGATCTTATCACCAATGATGATCTTTTCGTCCTTTTTGCGCGATAACACTAGCATGTTGCGCCTCCTCGTGAGTGGTTTGAGGGTCGTCCGTAACCGGACCAAAAAGGGCATTACAATTAGCCCTTAAAAAACGAACAAACTGGCTGCCCGCATCCTATATCAAGACCAGTATTTTGTAAAGAGCCGGTGATTCACCGCACCGGCCATTATAGAGCTGCCGCACTGTCCGTCTGGGCGTGAATGTTTAGCGCTTACTGAACTGCGGTGCGCGGCGGGCTCTTTTCAGACCCGGTTTTTTGCGCTCTTTTTCCCGCGGATCTCGAGATAACAAACCAGATTTTTTGAGCTGTTTACGATAATCCTCGTCTTGTCCGACTAGCGCGCGGGCAATGGCGAGACTGGCCGCTTGTGCTTGGGCAATTACGCCTCCGCCATGGACCTTGAGGGTAAAGCCGTGTTCGTCAATCTTTGACGCCGTAACCAGCGGCTTTAAGACTGCATTTTGAGTAGCGGTAGTGGGAAAGTAATCAGCGAAATCCCGCCCATTGACCTGGCGTTCAGCCGGTGTCGCTGTCAGGATGACTTGAGCAACAGCCGACTTTCTGCGGCCTAGGCCATAGATTCGATTGGTGGCAGACATAAAGTATCTAAAATTAAGATTCTGGTTTATCCGCTACTTTGCTGAACTGAGCTTGGTGCGGATGCTGGTGGCCTGCATAAAGTTTTAATTGGCGCAGCCGGCGATCGCGCAGTTTATTCTTCGGCAACATTCCCGAAACAGCTTGTCTTACTACCACCCGGGAGTCCCGTCTAATCTGCTCGCCCAGGGGCCGTTCCTTCAGTCCGCCGGGATAGCCGGTGAACCAGCGGTACATTTTTTGCTCTTTTTTGTTGCCGGTAACCACAAGTTTATCCGTATTAGTAATGACCACCTGTACCGGCGCAACTTTATTGGCCGTCCAGTCGGAGCGATGTTTTCCCATTAGCAAACCGGCCACTTGCGTCGCCAACCGGCCCAATACTACTGTGCTGGCATCAAGTTGGTGCCATTCCATTGTCGTATTGACATGTGCTGGTTTCTTTACCATAACCGTAATTGTTATTTAGTATCGATGATATCTACTCGCACCATGCTAGCCGCATCGTGTCGCTTGGACGGCAGGCGCGTCAAGCGCAAATATCCGCCGGGCCTCTGCTGGTTGGCCTGACCGATGCGAACCAGAGCAGGCAGGTCTTCCTTGGAGGGCAGTTTGGATATTAGAGCGCGACGGCGCGCCAAAGTCATTTGCTCTTTGCTGGTCGTGATTAGAGGCTCGACAAATCGGCGTAGTTCCTTAGCCTTAGCAGCGGTGGTGACGATGGTTTGATGTTGGAGCAAAGCAGAAGTCAGCGCCCGCAATAAATAACCACGTCGAGCCGCATTGCGGCCTAGTATTCGGTTGTTGTGTTTGTGCCTCACAATAAGAACTGTCGCTAACTATTCGTTATCGGCCGCTCCCGCTTACACGATCCTGGTACTGCTGTCGTGCGGCTCGGACATCCTGAATCGCCTTGGCGCCCAGGCCTGGAATATCCTGGATTTGCTCGTCAGATAATTCAAGCACTTGTTCAACCATGGTAATACCCACCCGCTCGAGAGCATTGTGGACGCGCGAAGGTAGTTGCAACAGGTTAAGGGTATTTTCCGGCGGCTGTACCTCCTCAATCTCTGGTGGTCCTTCCTCTTTTGGGGGACGTAAGTCAGTCAGCTTGGCCGCAAAATCTCCCGTCAAGCTATTAAAGTGATCACGCAAAATAGAAGCAGCTTGGCGCAGCGCGTCCTGTGGCGTGATGGTCCCATCAGTCGTAATAGTCATGGTTAAATTGTGGTAGTCGGTTTCGCGGCCGACGCGAACATTTTTGACGTTGAAGCTCACTCTGACGACCGGTGTAAAAATGGCGTCCAGGGCTACCGTACCAATGCTGCGCTCCTTGGCATCTTGGCCTTCGGACGGCAGATAACCGCGTCCTTGTTCTACTGTACACAGCAAGTCTAGTGAGGCATCTTTAGCAGTTAAAGTGGCAATGTGGTGCTTGGGGTTTACAATCTTGACCTCGGGCGGCACAGCAAAGTCGCCGGCGGTAATCTTTTTCTCGCCGCTGGCAGTAAGTCTGATCGTTATTGGCTCGCTACTGGTCGAAGACAAGCGGACCCCCTTCAAGCTAAGCATGATGGTTACCAAATCCTCTTTGACGCCTTCAATCGTAGAGAATTCGTGATCGGCCCCTTCGATTTTCATTTCCGTGATGGCCGCACCGGGCAAGGATGACAACAAAACGCGGCGCAGGGCATTACCAACAGTTGGACCATAGCCGGGATGATAAGGGCGAATGTTAAACGTAGCCGTATTGTCAGACTCCTCTTGGATATCAACTTCTTCCGGGAGATATATTGGTTGCAACATAATAATGTTTTAAAATATGAAAGTTAGCGGGCAAAAAATTCGACGACTGCCCGCATATTGACGCCTAAGTTAGCCTCCTCGTGGGTGGGAAGGCTACCAATCTTAAAGCTAAAATCGGTCGGCGCAAGGCTAATCCAGGACGGCGGCCGCGTGCCCTGCATCCGCTTCTCGAAGTTTGAGAAGTATGCTGATTTTCTTTTACTGGCCCGCACCGTTACAACATCACCGGGCTTCAATAGTAGGGACGGAACATCCACCGGCCGCTCATTAACAGAAAAAAAACGGTGCGTCGCCATTTGGCGTGCTTGTGGTCTGGTCTGCGCCAGGCCCGCTCGAAATATAGCATTGTCCAGACGACGTTCTAGCAAGGCAACCATGTTAGGGCCAGTTTCGCCCGTTCCCGCCCGCGCCATTTTGTAGTAACGCTTGGTTTGGCCCTCGCGAATACCAAAAATCTTCTTTAAGTCTTGTTTTTCTTGCAGCTGTGTAGCATAACGACTTCGGTTTCGTCGGCGCTTAGTGGCAGCTTGGTTAGGTTGCGGACTCATATGAGTGAGGTCAATAAATTAGGTTAAACCCGTCGGCGCTTAGGAGGGCGCACGCCGTTGTGCGGGATTGGCGTCACATCTTTAATGGAAGTGATCAGTAGCCCCGATCCACTGAACGCGCGGATAGCTGATTCCCGAGCACTGCCAATGCCTCTGACCACAATTTGTGCCTCTTCCAAACCAAAGGGTTTGACGCGTTCGAGAGCATCGGCCACCGCCTTGCTGGCGGCGTAGGGCGTAGACTTTCGGGTGCCGGAAAAACCGACCCGGCCGGCACTACTACTGGCTAACATGTTGCCGTTAGCATCGGCAATGGCCACCAATGTATTGTTATATGTCGATTGGACATAAATAATTCCCTGCTTAACTTTTCGTCGAGCTTTGGATTTCTTCTTGCTGGTAGTAGCGGTTGTTTGTGCCATAAGCGCTAGTAGAAAGTATTAGGTAGTAGGTATAAAGTATCCAGACGCGACGAAAAACGACGCGTCATTCCAAAGACTACACACCTGCTTACCTATATTTCCTTGGTTGGAATTCGCATACATAATACTTACTACTTGATACTTGCTACTTAACTATGTCTTTTCGGCAGCCGAGCGGCGGCCGCTACCGGCTGTGCGCCGGACGTTGCCGCGAACGGTGCGAGAATTAGTTTTAGTGCGTTGGCCGCGCACCGGTAAACCCTTGATGTGCCGGGCTCCGCGGTAGGTACCAATATCTTTATGATGCTTAATATTCATGGCCACCTCCCGTCTTAACTCACCTTCCACTTTCAGATTTGTTTCGATGTATTCTCGTAATTTGTGTTCTTCCCCGGACGTTAAATCCCGTGCTTTAACATCGGTATTAATTTTGAGCGCAGCTAATATTTTTTCACTCAGCGGGCGACCAATACCGTAAACATACGTCAAGGCAATTGCCATCCGTTTTTTGTCCGGCAGATTGATGCCGCTAATTCTAATGGCCATAAGAGTTAAGTAGAAAGTATTAAGTAGCAGGTAGTAAGTATCGTGACGCGACAAAAAATACTGTTCCACTATTAGTAAAGACCGACGACTGTTTGACCGTATTTGGTTGCGTTGGATTCGCGTACATAATACTTACTACTTAATACTTGCTACTCAAACTACCCTTGCCGCTGCTTATGCTTCGGGTTGGGGCAAATGACGTAAATTCTGCCCTTGCGTCGGACAATCTTGCACTTGGCACACATCTTTTTAGCTGAAGATCGAACTTTCATATTAATTATTGCATTCGCAGCACTATCCGCCCCTTGGTTAGATCATAAGGTGAAAGCGCTACTTTGACCCTGTCCCCAGGCATCACTCGAATGCGGTGTACGCGCATTTTGCCGCTCAAATGGCCGATAATTTTTTGTCCCGTGTCTAATTGCACACGAAACTGGGCATTGGGCAAAGTCTCTGTTACTTCTCCTTCAACCTCGACGGTGTCTTGCTTGGGCAGATGGTTACTTTCATTATAAATAAAACCCTGTACTTTAGCAGGGCCTAATACATTCTTGGCGCCTAAGCGCCGTTGCGAGAACGTATCAACCCGAGATCTTGTAGTACAGACAAAAAGTAGTTTAACAGACGTCTTATTAGCTGTCAAATTTGGCTTTGTTGAGCTTGGTGAAAAACACTTCTCGATCGGGTCCTGTCTTCGCAGCTTCACCCCGCGAGTGCTCATGACCTGCGCGCTCGTGGGGGCCCCGCCGCTCGCCATCCGTTTTTTATGTTTTTCACCAACCTTTTATATACAGTCGGCTCGAGAGTATTTAGAGGCCGTAGCTGCTAGCGGGACTCCTTAATGTAAAAATTTGCAGTGAAAAAATAGGCCGAGAAATATCTCTCGGTCGACTGTTATTAGTTGCTGTGCGGCCGGGCTGCTCAATCTACGAAGGTCGGTCGGATTTCAAGTTAATGATAATGCGGCGATCAATGCGGGGAATATGGTTGACCCAAAAAGGAGATAATTCCACATTTACTGACTTGACACCCTTCAATCCGTTCAAGTAAGAAGTGGCTTCCTCGGCGGTACGGCCGGCTAACTTGTCACGCAGGGCCTCCACGGAAAAAGTAGGGATGGTAGTGTGGGTGACGCGCACGGTAAGATTTGCTTCGGACTTTTCCCAGTCGATCGAGTCTACTGCCTTTGTGAACGACACCGGTCCGGGGAACAACATATAGTTTTCATCCAAGCGTGCCTCCAGCGCCGCTTGCAAGTTATTAGTCAGCGCCGCGTCCTCGTAGGCCATCACTCTAACAATTACCTGCGCCGCGTAATTTATGGCGTCAGTTTGTTTGTCAATTTCGGCATCGCTATTAAAGTCTTGCAAAGATCCCTCCCAACTTTCCTCCAGAATAAGCCAACCGTTGGGTAGCTGCCGCCGAATTTCCTCCTCCACTTTTTGCCGTGCGGCCCCGTCGGCTGCCTGGCGCGCCTGCTCTAAATCAGCTTCTTTAATAATTTTTACTTCCTCGCCAGCGCCACCGCTAAGCGCCTGGTCGACTTGTCCATAGACCACTGTTTGTGAGCTAGCCTCCAGAGCCGCAAAATTCAGGCGCCCAGACGTAATGTTGCCTTGCGCGCCCGGTTCAGCTGCTTCCACGGGCACCGTCGTTTGACTGAAGGCCCCGCCGCTGGCCGCCGGGATAATCGCGAATTTCTTCATGTAAAAAAGCTGGCCATCAGCAGTGACTAGACGGCTGTTTTCCTTGATTTGTTGTTCCTCGGTAGTCCGATTGATGAGCGTGACGTTTCCGCTGGCCTTACTGCCAATCACCGCTGTGCTCACGACTGGCGCCACTCCTTCCACGCGTACCTCCCGTACAAAGGAGGTGCCAGGAATGGTATCCGGGTCGCCGCCCGCTTCACTTTTTAATACTAATTTTTGATCAATCAGTAAGGGGGCTGTTTCTAAAACGAGATCAACTCCGGCCCAGGGCAGAAAAATAATCCCCGCTAGAATGACCACCAGCCCCAGCAAGCCTAACAACGCCACCGCCCACTTCCGTTCCCGATAGCTGATCCGCACTTTTGTTTTTTTTATGTTCTTCTTTGCCGGGACGATCATTGGTGTGGCTGTCGGCCGGGGAGTTACAGCACTAACCTGCCGATTAATAACACGGGGTTTCTCGGTTGGCCGTGAGCGCGGGATGTGAATATTAGCTACTTCTACCTTAGAACCAGGCAGCCGTGCCGCTGGGCGGCTCGGTAGTCTTTTTTTATATAATTCCTTCGCCTCTGCCGGCAGCTCATCGGGAGCCTCAAAGTCAGGAAAAGATCGCGGGTTGGATTTAATGTCTCTCATTTGCTAAGTATAGTGTGCCTGTAAAAAAAGGAAACCAGCGCCTTATTCTAATTTTGCTTTGATGCGACGCAGCCCGGCGCCGGCCGACTCCTCTTTGGTGATCCTAAATTTTCCTAGCGCCCCTGTCTGGGTGACGTGCGGGCCGCCGCAAATCTCGCGGGAGAAATCCCCGATAATATATACACTAACCTTCTCGCCATATTTATGGGCGAATAGTCCTAAAGCACCTAACTTCTTAGCTTCAGATACGCTCATCTCGTATCGCGCCACCGGTAAGTTCGCTTCAATTTGTTCATTAACCAGATCTTCTACCTTTTTTATTTCCTGCCCCGTCATTTTGACCGGATGCGAAAAGTCAAAACGTAGCCGGGCGGCCGTAATATTGCTCCCTCTTTGCCGGACGTGCTCGCCGAGGACAGAGCGCAGCGACTGATGCAGTAAATGGGTCGCCGTGTGGTAATGAACAGATTTTTCCGAATGGTCAGCCAGGCCACCTTTGAATTTTCCAGCAGCGGCTGTTCGCGATTTCTGTTGATGAGAAGCCAGCGCTTGGTCAGCCGCCGGGCGGTCGACGGTCAGCTGCAAGCCTCTAGCCAACTCTTGTGTCACCTCGACCGGAAAGCCGTAAGTTTCATAAAGGCGGAAGGCTTCTCGCCCGGAGATCACGCCGCCGCTCGCTCTGCCCGCTACCAATTTATCAAACTCCTTCAGGCCGCGATCGAACGCCGCATCAAATTTAGTGACTTCAGCTTTTAGTGCTCTGGTAGCTTGTGTACGTCTTTTTTTTAGCGAAGGATAAACTTCGCCGTATTGTTTGATGATCAGTTCCATCCCTCTGCTTAAGAAATCCGAGGCCTTGTCCTCAATTTTTAATTTGCTGTGTGCCAGCACTGCTCGGCGAATCAATCGTCGCGCCACGTAACCTTGATCAGTATTACCGGGAACTACAGGCACCTCATCGGCGAGGATAAAGGTAAATGCTTTGATGTGGTCAGCCAGAATTCGCTTCTGCTCCATGTCACCACTCGCGGCATTGGCATTAATCACTGCCATCAGGTCAGCAAAAACGTCGATATCGTAAATGGACTTAAGGCCATTTAACACCATCACGGTACGCTCCAGCCCCATGCCCGTGTCGACATTTTTTTGGGGTAGCTCTTCGTATCTTCCGTCCCCGGTGCGATTGTATTGCATAAAGACATTATTCCAAATCTCCACCCAATTTTTATCATTGGGGTCAAAGACAGGAGCGGGAGAGTCCTTCCCTACCCAATAGAACATTTCGGTATCAGGCCCTTGTGGTCCGGGGTGCTTGCCGCCCGCCGGCCACCAGTTATCTTCTTTTGATAAATAAGCAATATGTTCCAGTGGCATGCCAAGTGACTGCCAAATACCAGCGGATTCTTGATCGCGGGGCGCATCGCTATCGCCGGCAAACACACTGACCGCCAAATATTTAGGGTCAATGCCAAGCCATGCTTTATCAGTCAAAAATTCCCAGCTCCATTTTATGGCTTCTTGTTTAAAATAGTCTCCCAGCGACCAGTTGCCGAGCATTTCGAAAACCGTCGCATGAACGGCGTCACCCACCGCGTCAATGTCCGTCGTACGCAAACATTTTTGTACGTCGACCAGCCGGCGGCCCGCTGGATGTCCCGCTCCCTTCAAGTACGGCACGAGCGGATGCATACCGGCTGTAGTAAACAGCACAGAGGGATCGTCGGTCGGCACTAAAGGTGCAGAAGCAATTCGCTTATGTCCCTTTGATTCAAAGAATGAGAGATAAAGCTCGCGTAGCCGATCGGTACTAATGTGTTTGAACATACCCAGATAAGACTATTTTACCCGCCGTGGCGAAGCAACCTTTGCCTTAAAAGTATTTGCGTTCTTTTGATTGCTTGATGATTTTGAAAGCATCAGACGCATTGTCTACCACTTTATACAGTTCCAGGTCACTGGCCTCGATTGTTTTGTGCTCGGCTAGCATTACTTGCTTTATCCATTCATTGAGCGGCTGCCAAAAATCATAGCCCAGGCAAACAACAGGCACCACTTCCATCTTTTTGGTTTGAATTAAAGTAATTATTTCAAAAAACTCGTCTAAAGTGCCATACCCACCCGGGAAAAATACATAAGCTTGGGCCGAGGCGGACAACATAACTTTGCGGGTAAAAAAATAGTGGAAGCCGATTCCTTTTTTGACATAGGCATTTCGTCGCTGCTCTGTGGGTAGTTCGATGTCTAACCCAATTGAATTTCCGCCGCCCTCGTATGCGCCACGGTTGCCTGCTTCCATAATACCGGGGCCACCGCCGGTAATAACGGTATACCCATTCTCGGCAAGAAGCCGGCCTAACTGCCGCGCTTCTTCGTACCAGTGACTGCCTTCTGGCACGCGCGCCGAACCGAAAAAAGTTACTTCCTTACGCAGCGAATACAAAAATTCAAAGCCCTCGATAAACTCCGACATGATCCGAAAAATACGCCAATTGGCATCCTCCTCAAAATCGAACGGTTTATCAACGGGAATTTTCTTTATATTTTTGTCGTAGCGCATGAATTAGGAAGTAGATTTTAGGTTGTAGGTTGTAGTATAGCACAGGCCAGCCGCGCTCCATTATCTACTCCCTATAAACCTACAACCTATATCGGTGGTGGTTTTGGTCCCCTAAACTTGCCCGCGTCAACGGGCTGCACCGGCGCAGGCGCTTTGTTTGGTGCCGGCCTTGCCTGGCGATCTTGTTTGACGATCGCAAAACAGGACTTGCAATAAACTGGTTTATTGGAATCCGGCTTAAAAGGAACTTGGGTATCCTGGCCACAACGTGCGCAGACGGCGGCAAACGTCGGGCGCTTTGGACGCGATTCCTCGTGGTGTGGCAAGCCACTGGCTGGCTTTAATAACTCCTGCAAATTCGTAATTTTTTCTTGAGCGGGAGGCTTAATCACTACATCTGGCAATAGATCAGGCGGTATGTTCATGGGCTCGCGCGGCTGGCTGGCCTTCCTCTCCTGCCCCTCCGCCTCGGCAGTTTCTTGAAAAGTCACGCCGCTCCAACGAGCAATTTTTTCTTCAACGATCTCCCGCGGACGGCCGTACCGTTCGCGAGACACAGCTAGCACTTTATCGTGGCTATGGTAAGAGTGACTGGAAGGTGGGATCGTTTGCATGCTGAAGGGAGGGCTGGTGACGCCATTGATCATCAATTTGACGTAGGCGTTGTATTTGTCCAGATTGACCAGGTCAGTTTCTGTAAATTGGGGTGCATATTCTTTTTCCAAATATTCGGCGTCATAGGCCCCAATGCGGAAAGTAATCAAGGTACCGACGTTGCCAAAGACGGCGTCTCGCACCTCTTCCTCCATTTGTGTGACATACTGATGGGCAATGATCAAATTCAGCCGGTATTTGCGGGCTTCGGACAAAATTGAAGCAAAAGATTCAGTGGCAAAGTTTTGAAACTCGTCGACATACAAGTAAAAATCACGTCGCTCTTCTTCCGGAATCTTGGCGCGGTCCATGGCCGCTAGTTGAATTTTGGTAATAACCATGGCGCCGAGCATAGCAGAATTGTCCTCGCCAATTTTTCCCTTAGAAACATTCACAATCAGGATCTTGCCGTTGTCCATAATGTCCTTCATATCAACCGTACTTTTGGGCTGGGCAACAATATTACGGATAATAGCCGAGGACAAGAACTGGCCGACTTTGTTCTGGATCGGTGAAATGGCTTCCGAACGAAAACGTTCGTTATAGTTAGCAAACTCGCTTACCCAGAAAGCTTTAACCACTGGGTCTCTAATATGGTCCACTACTTTTTTTCGATAAGTTTTATCGGCCAGCATGCGGATAATTCCTAGCATCGTGCTCGATGGATAGTCTAAGAGCGCTAAGATTGTATTGCGCAGAATATATTCCAAGCGCGGGCCCCAAGAGTCAGCCCACATTTTTTTAAGCGCACTAACGAGACCGGAGGCCACCAAAAATTTGTATTCAGGATCCACTGCTTCCAAAAAATTAAAAGCGACCGGGTAATGTACATCGGCTGGATCAAACAATACCACGTCGTTTATTCTCTCCGGCGGGATAACCTCCAATACCCGATCAGCCACGTCCCCATGCGGATCAACTAGTGCTACCCCTTTGCCATTCTGAATGTCCTGGAGGAGCATATTTTCAATGAGTGTGGTTTTGCCCACGCCGGTTTTACCGATGATGTAGACGTGCCGGCGGCGGTCGTCGGGATAAATGCCAAATGGCCGATGCTGGCCCCGCCAGTTAGTTTGTCCGACCACAGTTATTTCTTCAGGCATAAAAGTTGAGTAGAAAGTATTAGGTAGCAGGTAGCAAGTAGCGGGCCGAGACCAAAAACGCGACGCCGTTAGCCAAGACGAATGGCTGATTAAATCTATTTGGTTGGGTTAAATTCGTATACATAATACTTACTACTTGATACTTGCTACTTAAACTAAGCATAGGGCAAATTTGCCGGTGGGCTTTGCTGGCCAGCTTTTGACCGCTCCACACCGGGCGCGCGGACATAATTTACTGGGAAGTGATAAATAGTGGCTAGTTCTTCGCTACTTAACCATTGGCCGGCGTTCGGGCCATACATGTCGCGCCACTGATACTTTAGCAATATGGAGCGCTCACGGAATTTGCGTCGAATATCACGCAGAATATAATTCGGTCCATTGGTTTTCGTAGACTCGTCTGGCTTGAAGGAATTCAGATTAAGCGTGTTAAACTGTTTGAATCCGCCGATGACCCGTCCGATGTTTGGTTTCTGCAGCTGGCCGGGCGGGGCAATATGAACGCCACGAATTACCACCTTATAAGAATTTTGTGAAATCTTCTGCAAAATTCCTTCCATTTTCGCATTATCAACGGGATTGAAAAATCGTAATTTCAATTCCTCCCTCTTTTGGCTTTCTTCGGCCGGACCTTTCATAAAAGTTGATAAAACCTCTCCAGGCAGGCCCAGAAAGAAGTCACGGATTTGGGCGAACATGCCTGGCTCTTCCTTCTTGGCTTGACCGGATATTTTCATTACGGCCGCCTCGCCCTTGTCCTTCCACTCTTTCATGGCCGCACCGCTCTGCGGCCGGATTACTACTTGATACCAAAACTCTTCACCTGGCCCGACGGCACTTAGTGCTTCCACCAGGCCCTGGTGCGGATCGGTGTACCTATCGTTTTCCGCTAAGGGCGTTTCATACGTCTTGTATGACTTTACTGGATAGATATCGTCATCGACCAAAACAATTTGTGTCCCGTAGATGTCGAAAGTTTGACGCAGATCGTGCCAATTATACCGCTGCGCATAATCTTCTACTTCCGTAATTTCGGCCTTCGGATACTGTCCGTAAATTACCCCTTCAAATATGCGCCGGTGGGCGGTGGGCACTACCATGATGTACCGCACCTGCCCGGCTTTTATCTGTATTTCACAGCTATACCAGGGTTCCAAGTAACCATCAAAATAAAGTTCGTTGAGATCAGGGCTCTTATGAATACCGCCCCAAATATCATAAGCCGTTTCCATGGAGCGCGGCGTTTCTTCGGAGGTGTCCGGCAACTTTATTTGCAGGAAAGTCCACTGCACGCCACTAATGTAATCATTCATTTTCAGCATGCGATATGTCTCCCAGGCAACCCAAAGGATCAAGAACATTTCCAGCATCCACCCGAAGGCAAACAAGGTGGGACCGAGCAGCACAAAAAACTGCTCGAGCGATGCGGAGCTTCCTGCCGCTGCCGGTCGGGATAAAATAGCTTGGAAAACCAAAGCGATCATGAAGGATTGATTACGAATAGTCTTAAGTGTATTTTAGGTTGCCCTTTTCACCAAGGACAATCGCCTGTGTTCAACCAATGCCGCCCTTTTCCCTCAAGGGACGGTAGGCCATTGATTTACTGGGTCTGGCGGAGAGTGTAGCGATCCTCGTCGACCTTTCTAAACCGTCTACTATTCTGCAAGCTAAGCAGAATAGTGTTTTTTTTCACCAGCCGCTGCTTCAGGACCTGGTCGATTAGCTCTTCGCGACTAAGCGGCGCCGGGGACTTAGCCAGGATAGTTTCTAGGACGTCCGCGACCGTACCAGTCATGAACCCCCATTCTTTAAGTCCATATAGTCCGCGTCCTACTAAGACAAAACGCCGATCCTTTATCAGCTCATTATGCACCGTTTGCGCGTTCGCTCGCTTATAATCAAAATTAGCCTCGTTAATAAGGTCAGTAATTGAGCGGAAGTGAGCGGGGTTGCCGTGACGGCGCAGGACGGCATAAGCCTTATCACCGACGCCGCGGGGCGAAGTTTCCGCCCAACTAATTAAGCCCCAGTCGCCGAAAGCAGTAACAGCAACTTGTCGGCTGGCCGTCAATACCGCAATGATGAGCTGTTCGGCCACCGGCTGGTCTTTGCTTAAACCTAGTTGAATATGGCGTATCAGGCTGGCCGTCGAAACTGGGTGGCCGTGTTTGTTCATGATATCGACAGCCTGCTCCACTATCTGATCAACTTCAGAAAAGACGTTTTTACGTAAGCGCCAGTGCGGCTGGAATAGCTTTTCCGAAGCGGTATAACTAAAGGCGGGAATAATTTCCAGATAAAAACGGACCAGATGCTTGTGAACAGAGTTGCCCGTTGGCTTTTGCACTAAGTCAATAATATGCTCCTCGCTCAAAACCCCGCCATAGCTCTTGAAAATCTCCTCCAGTAAATCTTGAGCTGGGGCATACAGGTCACGCAAAGAAGCGAGGGCCTTTTTGGCATTAGCCTCTATTTGGCGCACCCGTTCCCGGGTAATGCCGTATTCTTTGCCGATGCTTTCTAGGGTCTCTTTTTTGTCCCCCCTTAAGCCAAAACGGCGCACAATGATGTCTTTTGAGCGCGGATCAAGCACTTTTAGCATGTTGTCGCCCGCCTCCTGGAGGCCTACTTTCGTGTTTTCAGAATTCATATAAATATGGTTCAATCGCTATAATTTATATTATTAACACGTATAAATAAATATGTCAAGCTTCGAGGTGCTATGTCAAGCGAACAACCCAACACAACACTATGTCGCCTGTAAATTGACTACAAGTCAACTATGCGTGTTAGCATAACCACATACCATAATAGCTCTCCCTGTTTTTGTCCAGAGGGCGGTGAAAAAAAATGTAAATTGTTTTTGACACTATGACGGTTGGCTGCCGCCGGGCTGGTTGATGGCGATCGTCTATGGTGCGGCCACAATTTGCCGCAAATGCGTATCGAGACTGCCAGCCGAAAGTCCCACCGCCAGATCATAGTCGTTAGCCTTGGCCCGCAGCAGCTCTGGCAAGTCCAGACGGTCAGTCAACAGCGTGGTAGGCAAGCCTTGGCTTTGCAGGTGTGTGGCTAATTGTTTCGACCGAGCATGGAAGTTCGTATCTTCCCGCCCGACTGGAGAGAAAGGCGGATAAATAATCACACTGTCCGCTTGCTTCAGCGAAGCCGCAAAATCGTCAAAGAAGGTATTTAAACGTTCGATCATATGCGCCTCAAAAATAGCTAATATTTTTTTCCCGGGATACGTCCCACGTAAAGCTGTCAGAGTAGCTGATATTTCCGTCGGATGATGAGCATAGTCAGAAATAATTGTCATTGCTTGCAGTTGGCCTAAAGATTCTAAGCGCCGCGCTAGGCCGGGGAAGTTGTTTAACGCTTGCTGAGCCATCTTGTTATCAATTCCCAACGCTGCCTGTGCTAAGGCTATGGCCAAAGCGGCGTTGGATTGCATGTGCTGACCGGCAATTGGCGCTTGGACGTCCCGGGCCGTGGCTTCCGGGACGATTATTGTGTGTGCCGGCCAACTTAATTTCTTGTATCGCTCGTAGATCGGCTGTGTGGTGACGGCGATGGCCTGCCCAGTCAGGCGTTTTAAAAAAGCATCATAAGACTTAGTTACCGCTTGCAATGAAGAAAAATAATCTGGGTGATCAAAATCAATGCTGGTGATAATGACACAACTGGGCTGCAAGGTCAGAAAATGCTGGCGATACTCATCGGCTTCGACCACAAAGTATTGACTGTGGCCTAAGCGGGCATTTTGTCCCGGCCATCCCTTTATTGCTGCGCCAACTAATACGGTCGGGTCAACTTTGGCCTCCACCATAATATGGGCCAAAAACGCCGTAGTGGACGATTTACCATGCGTACCTGTTACGGCCAGCGTTTGGAGTTGACTGGCAAATTCCCCTAGCGCATTTTGGTAAGGTAGACTTGGTATTAGCATATTGTCGGCCAGTACCCGCAAAGGATGAGTTACCGGCACAGCATCAGAGAAAATAAGCAAATCACATTTACTAAGGGTCGTTGCTTGGTTGCTAGCCGTGGCAATCTCAAAACGTTTATCTAAAGTTGCGTCGGACGTCCGATCAGCCCCGCTGATCTTTTTGCCGCTTTCCGCTAGTAGCCAAGCCAAGCCGCGCATACCCGAGCCGGCGATCCCAAGCATAAATATTGATTGAGCCTCCGTAATATTCATTTTGTGATACTCGGTACTGACTACCTAATACTTACTACTTTCTACTTTTCTTCGGCGCAAATCCTTGCGCCAACTTAAAAGCAAGCTCGGTGATGCTACGCGCCGCCTGTGGAAAATCTAGCCGAGCAATGTTTTTTGCCAGCGCCGCACGCAGCACATCATCTGTCATTAACCGCTTGACGTTCTGTTGAAAAACATTTTGTCCCAGGTTAGTTGGATCCAATACTAAGGCGGCGCCGGCACTTTCAAAAGCCCGGGCATTTTTTCTCTGATGGTCGTTGGCGGCACCGTCGAGCGGTATTAGCAGGGCAGGTTTATGCAGCCGGGCCAGTTCTGATAACGTGCTTGCTCCAGCACGACTCACCACAGCATCGGCGGCCGCTAAAGCATAAGCCATTTCATCTCCTAAATAAGGGAAAACCTTATAAAGGTGACGGCGCGGGGAGTGGGCCAGTAGCTCTTGCGCTACGGTCTGGACGGCTTGATGGTGGTCTGGCCCGGTTAAATGGATGACCGCCATCGAGGTGATTAGCTGCGGCAGTATTTGGAGCAGGGTGGCGTTTATTTGTTTAGCGCCTTGACTGCCTCCCATTACCAGTAAGACGGGCTCCTGCTCTGGCAAACCAAACATTTTTTTTCCGGCCGCGGCGGTAACTTCGGTCAGCCCGCTGCGGACTGGTGTGCCAGTGACAAAAATCTTGTATTGCCATTTAGCCAAAGTTGACTGCGTACTGGGCAGCCCCACGCTGACCGCCGCGGCGTAGCGCAGGGCCAGCGAATTAGCCAGGCCAACGG
Organism: uncultured Candidatus Saccharibacteria bacterium; assembly: GCA_964622915.1. Lineage (GTDB taxonomy): Bacteria > Patescibacteriota > Andersenbacteria > UBA10190 > UBA10190 > CAZUSC01. The sequence continues at coordinate 18,396 of CAZUSC010000079.1, forward strand.
CCGCATCGGACTCATGTAGTAAGAAGGGAATCCGATAAAATATAGCGGCTATTATGACCGGAAAACTGCCATAGCCGCCCTTACTAATAATGACGTCAGGCATTATTTTCCAAATGTGTACCAGAGCCATAATAATGCCCAGGGGCAGACGCCAGAGCAGGTCGCCTATCGTCTGCCCAGACGCATATCGCCGCAACTTGCCCGCGCTTATGGCTGTCACCGGAATGTCGTATTTTGTGAAGAGCTCACGAGTGTGTTCATTCACTACTCCTACAAAGTCAACGTATAAGTCTTTGGGATTAAGGCGCTCTGGCAAACTTCCCTTTTGCTCTAAAAAAACTGTCCGCAAGGACTCAACGATTGTCTCAAAGGGCATGACATGCCCGCCTGTTCCCCCGCCAGTTAGAACTATCCGCATATGAATAAATTTTATGCTTACCGCTTGATTATACAGCGCTCACTGCCAAGTTAGCAGTGTTAATTCGTATTAGTATGCTTAGAAATATTAAGCAATATGCCGCTGGCCAGCAGAAGTGTCGCCAGGGCCGAGCCACCGTAACTAATGAAGGGTAAAGGAATGCCGGTCAAGGGAGTAAGAGCTAAGATCGATCCCATGTTAACGAAAGCTTGAATAACAATCCACGAGGTAATACCCGTTGCTATTAGGCGCCCAAAAGTATCCGGTGCTCGCTCCGCAATCCGATAACCACGGTAGGCAACAATCACGAATGCCGCCAATAGGATTAATATTCGTATTAACCCCAGCTCTTCGGCGATAATGGCGAAAATGGAGTCACCGGCCGGCTCAGGCAGATAGTGATATTTTTGCCGGCTCCGCCCGAAACCCAATCCCCAAATACCGCCGGTGCCGACAGCCAGCAAGGCTTGATTAATTTGGTACCCGATTCCTTGCGGGTCCAGTTCGGGATGTAAATACACAAATAGCCGAGCAAGCCGATAGCGAGCCGTGCTGATTAAAACCGCGAAAACAGCCGTGCCCCCCAGTACTATCATTGCTAAATGACGCCAGCGAAAACCGGCCGCGAAGACCATCGTTAAGGCAATAGCGGTTATAGTAAAGAGCGTGCCAATATCCGGCTGTAAAACTATCAGGAAACTAATTAAACTGGTGATTATTAAAAAAGGGACGACGCTCTTGCGCCAATCGCGTATATCATCGCCCTTGCGTTCGAGCAAAGCGGCTAAATATAAGACGAAGGCCAGTTTTGTGAGCTCACTGGGTTGCAGGGTAATGGGGCCGAGGCCGATCCAACGCGCCGATCCGCCGGAGGACACTTGCAAACCGGGAATAAAGACCAAGATCAGCAGCACGACCGCCGCCAGCAGGGCCGGCAAGGCGAAGCGGCGCCACTGCCGATAAGGAACAAAGAAGCCGATAAGAAAACATAGCAGCCCGACCGCGCCACCGTAAAAAAGCTGGTGCTTTAAAAAGAAAAAAGGATCGCCGCGCAGCTGCTGCGATAAAACAGCCGAAGCGGAACCGACCATGATTAAACCAAAAACTGTCAGTCCCAATATTGTAAATAGCAGCACAGAATCGGCACCGTGACGCGTAGAAAGCATGACTTTTAGTATCAAGTATCAAGTAGTAAGTATCAAGTATGACGAGTTAGTAGTTTGTAGTTGGTAGTGAGTAGTAGTGTCTGCTGCCCGATAGGCAGGGCACACGGGTTAGAACTCTATCCTGCCAGCTCCAATACAGCTTGTCTAAATTGATCGCCACGGTCGAATTCATGTTGGAATAGTCCAAAGCTGGTTGCGCCGGGTGATAGCAACACAGTATCCCCCGGCTGAGCTATCCGTTGCACTTGTTGTACGGCCGTAACCATATTATTAGCGTCTTGCTCGAGATATTTTTTGTTGGATACTGCTTTTTTCATGCGGTCGGTCGCCGTGCCGGGCAGCCAAACAACGGCCCTGACGTTCGATTGAGCCATTTGTGCGGCCAAGTTAGCAAAATCCAACTTTTTGTCGTTACCGCCAAGAATCAACACTAGACTTTGCTGCCCAAAAGATTGAAGTGCAGCAATGGTTGCATCTGGCATCGTAGAAGCCGAATCGTTGATGTAAGTGACGTTATTAATTGTGCTGACGTGTTCAAGGCGATGGGCCGGAGTCTTAAATTGAGAGATGGCTTCGGTAATATCCCCTGCCGTCATGCCACGCAAATGTCCAAGCAAGATCGCTGGCAATAAATTTCGTCGAGTATGATCAGCAGTAACAGGCAAATTATCGACCGGCATGATTGCCGTGATACGCTGTCCGTCATTTACTGTGATCTTCCCGTCCGTCGCGTAAATTCCTGGCGCTTCAATTAAATTTTTTAAGGAGTACCAAAAAATCTGGCCGGGGGTATCCTTTTGCCAACGCCTTATCTCACCGTCGTCATAGTTAAGGATAGCAATACCCTTTGCGCCCTGGTAGCGAAATATTGTTTTTTTGATATTTATATAATCCTCCAGCGAATAATAGGTGTTGAGGTGTTCGCGATAAATAGATGTCACCACCGCCACTGGCGGACTTATTTTATATTCATCGAGCGCTTCCAGCCGCCAGCTTGATAATTCAAATACCACGGTAGCGTCAGCAGTTACGTCGGGCAATTTTTCCAGCGGGGAGATGCCGTCTGTTCCGACTGATATTGTTTGCGGATTAGACTTTTGCAAAACAGTCTGGATGGCATGAGCAGTTGTTGTCTTACCCTTGGAGCCGGTAACACCAATGATGTCGCGGGTTGGGCTGTGATCGAAAAACAAATTACTGTCCATTGCAACCGGAACGCCAGCTTCACGCGCCGCCTGCAAAAATTCTGACGCCCGCGGCATCGCTGGATTTCGAATGATTAGATCCGCCTTGGTGAAATCTTCTTTATTGTGCTGGCCCAGTACAAATTTTATGGGCAAACCATCTAATTTTTTTAGCGAAGCAGCCAACTCTGATTCGGATTTTAAATCCGTTGCGGTAATAATGGCTCCCTGCTGCACCAGCCACTTTATATTGCCCACTGCTCCCCCATGTAGCCCAAGTCCAGCTACTGTCACGCGCTTACCCTTTAACGAGGTTGTAGGTTGTAGGTTGTAGGTTGTAGCTCGCAAATTTTTAACTTGGCACTTTAAACTTTCAACTTATTACGATCCCGCTCCCAGTAACCCAATCACCAAACCAATAGAGGCGCTCACGGCTGCTACAATCCAGAAGCGCATGGTCACTTTTGTTTCCGGCCAGCCGAGCGCTTCAAAGTGATGATGAATCGGCGCTGATAAAAAAACTTGCTTGCCCCGGAATTTTTTCGACAACACTTGAATGATGACGGACATTGATTCGACAACTAGCGGAAAAGCGATAATGGGCAGGACGAGGGCGGAATTAGTCAGCATGGCGATGACGCCCAACGTGGTGCCTAAGCTCATTGCTCCTGTATCCCCCATGAAAAATCGGGCCGGGTAAACGTTAAACCACAAGAAAGCCAGCAGGCCGCCCGCTATCGCCGCGCAAAACATCGCTAACTCCACTCGTCCCAAAGCGAACGCCAACGCCGTATAGGCGCCGAACGCGAAAAGCATGATTCCGCCGGCCAATCCATCCAGACCATCTGATTCATTCACGGAGAAGGCCGTAGCCACAATTACTAACATGAACAGAGGAATATATAACCAGCCAATCTCATAATCACCCACTCCCGGTACGTGTATTTGACTCCACTCCAGCTTGTAAAAAAACCACCAGGCACCGAAGGCGGCGACGGCTGTATATAATCCCAAGCGGTGCTTCATGCGCAGCCCCCCGCCAGCCGCGCCCACTTTACAGACATTAAGATAATCATCGATTAATCCCACAATAGCCGAAGCCACCAAGGCGCCCAGCGGCAGCAAGGTTTGCGGACGGGTAAGAAAATTCAGGCCGGCAGTTAATGAGGAGGGAATAATCATCGCCAGCAGTGAAAAAAGCACGGCCAGTAATAACACGGTCCCCCAGATAATGATGCCCCCACCCACCGGTGTGCCCGCCTTGCCGGCATGTAGTTTAGAATAAACGGGGGTTAAGCCGTCATTGCGAATATTTTTTCCAAAGCGATATTTATAGAGGATTTTTGTTAGTAGTGGCGTCAGCGCCATGGCTGATACGAATGTAATCATGCCAATACCCACCACCCGGGTGACATTAACTACTAGTTCGGGATCAGCAAAGCGAATCATATATAAGTATCAAGTAGAAAGTATCAAGTAGAAAGTATAAGGTAGTGAGTAGGCGGCCAAGTATAGTTGCGCCAAATCCATTCCACTAATGTTTTCATGTCTTGGAAGCGTTGCTCGCTGCCTAAAATAACGGCGCCAATTTCCTGGCCATCAGGCCCCGATGTGATAACCGCCAAATTTTCTCCGGCCTCTGTCGTATAGCCGGTTTTCGCCGCACTGATCGGCATATAAGTACCTAATAATTGGTTGGTGGTCTCGTAGGCACGTCTGCTTCCCTCCTGCGTCACTAGCAGACCTTTTTTTTGCGACAAGTAAGGTTTTAATACTGGATCAGCGTACACCAACTTTAAAGCTGTTGCCAGGTCCCGCGCCGTGGAATACTGCTCGCCGCCGGACAGACCGGTGGAGTTAGCTAACTTGGTATTAGACAAACCAAGGGAGGCAGCCTGTTGGCTGGCCGCCTGCGCAAAAGCGTCCTCGGACTGGCTGGCAGCCACCGCCAAGGTGACCATGGCGTCGTTGGCGGAAGCTATTAATGACGCCGAGAGCAGCTGATCAACTGTAGTATGTTCGCCAACCGGCAGTTTGATGTGGGCGCCAAAAGCCTGTGTTTTTTTCACTTCTGGTGGGATGACTACTACTTGGCTCACCGGCAAGCGTGAACGCACGGCCAGTACTGATAACAACTTACTAAGACTGGCCACCGGCCGGCGCTCGTCAATGTTCTTGCTATATAAAATCTCGTCGCTGGCCATGTCCCACACTAAGGCCGATGCCCCCGTTAGTACCACGTCAATCGATGTGCCTTGCAATATTGGGGCATCCGAAGGCGCCTGGGCGCCGCCCACTTCGCTGGCGCTAGTCATACAGGCGGGCAATGGCTGCTGAATAAACAGGCAACTAACAGCCACCACTGCTAAATCTAAGATATTCATACCCAGTAACAACTACTTTACCTGGCGACGCGAAGCGAGCCAGTGACTAGTAATGTGGTTATCTGTAAAAAATTTGCTCATGGTGTTGAGTTATTGCTTTAAGCATTTTGTCGCCCATCATCCCGCCGATGGCGGGATTGTACCCCTCGGGGCACTTTGTAAAGTATTGTTACTGGGCATAATATTACTGTTTGTTTGCTAGTAGCTGTATCAGGCGCTCATGATTGGATAAACGTTCATAGTCAGGCAGCTGCTCCCGGCTGCTGATGCCAAGCTGTATCAAGAAATCGATGTTAAGATCGTAAACATATCCGCCACCAGTAGAACGTGACTGGCCAATTAATCCGCGGCTTTGTAGTTGCCGCAGGGCTGCCCGCGAATCGACACCCCGCAAGACGTCAATCTCGTGCCGAGCAATCGGACCACGATACGCCACAATAGACAGCACCTCCGCCGCTGCTTTAGACAGCGGCCGGCGTTCCTCTTGATTGAAGGTAGTTAAAAACTCACCGACAGCAGGGCTGGTAGTTAACTGCGCGTCTTTGTCGGTTGTCACCAATACTAAACCGTGCCCAGCTAATCCTTCCGAAATTTCTTGCAAGTAGGCGGGAATGTTAGCCAGCGGCTCGTTTGTCAACTGTGCCAACTCCTTTAAGCTGACCGCCTCGCCCGCTGTGAGCAAAAGCGCTTCAATTTGTTGGGATTTAATATTCATTATGATTCGTCAACCTAGCGAACGGCGCGCCCCTCGAATCCTTTAGGGCGACTCTGCTTTAATCGCATGGATCGCAGATTGACAGTAATATTGTCGAAAGGCTGCACCTGGTCAAGGTCAACGTGTTTTCTCTTGGCCAGCTCCAGAACGGCTAAAAACGAAACGGCCGTATCCTGCCGGCTATAACCGCCGACCGCTTCCTGAAAAATAAGGCGTTGTACTTTTTTCATGCGGCCAGTAAATAAAGTAATACATTCTTGCAATGACCGGCCAAAAACAGTTAAATGTGCCTGCGGATGAATTGGCTTGGGCAGTCGGGCGATTACCTGCTCTAGCAGGTCTGCCAAGTCTTTCGCCGCTATGCTCGGCCAATGGGCGGGCGTCTGTTCACGAATTGTTTCCCGCGCCCAAAAACCGGCTGGTATTAGAGACTTTAATTGAAAGTTTTGCCTAATTTGTTCAGCCTGCTGCCGGTAAAGCTGATATATGCGCAGACGATCAGTAAGCTGTTCGACCTCCTCTTCTTCCTCGGCTGTTAAATTAGGCAGCAGTTGCCGCACTTTTATTAGCAGCAGCGTGGAGGCCGTGACTAAAAAATCACCCTTCAGGCCGCCAGTTAAATCATGCTCTTTTAGATAACCCAGAAAGTCATCCGTGATTGTGCTTAACGATATTGCCGATAAATCAAGGCGCCGCGCCCGCGCCAGCTCCACTAACAGGTCAAATGGCCCCTCAAAATTTTCTAATTTAATTCCCGGTAACCGATTCACAGTGCCAGATTACAACTTCTGGCGTTTTTTGACCAGAAAACATCGTGTTGGCAGGTTTTAGTGTTGCTGGATTCAAGTTTCTCACCGCATATATTTTGCTGTCCTATTTTTACAATGCAAATTTTCACATTAAGGAGTCCCGCTAGCAGCTACGGCCAGCAAAATATATGTGGTTCGAACAACAGCAGCTAACTACACAGCGGGTGACGCTCCGGGAGTCCCCCGCCGCGCGCACGCTAGGAGCACGGTGCGGGTGCAGGACCAGGCAGGACCCGCCTCGTCATTATTTTGCGGGATCTGGCGCGAATAATTTATTACTGTCAGCTGATGTAACTGGTAGCGGTTGACTGCGGTATTTCCAAAAATATTTTAGGGCAGATTTAATGTGTTCTCTGGCCGGACGACTGCTAAATAGGCTTGCCCACGATCCGCGTCGACTGCTCTGTTGGTAATAATGAGAAAATACGGCTTGTGGCACATAAACCACCCGCCAGCCCGCTTGCCACATTCTCCGGCACCAATCTACATCTTCAAAGTACATAAAAAATCTTTCGTCCATCCCTCCTACTTTTTTCACCGCCTGCGCCCGTACCGCCATGCAAGCTCCAAGTAACCACTCGACATCCCGTACCGATCGATGATCGAAATCTTTCATTAGAAAGCGAGCCACTTCTGCCTGCCCTACCCTACTCTGCCCGATCCAGCTGCGACGATAAATGACGGTCATTAATCGATAAAATCTAAAACACGAATACTGCAATTTACGATTAGGCGAAATTAATTTACCGCCGCTCATTCCAACCGTAGGATTCTTGTCCATGAATTCAATCAAGGCACTGACTGATCGGCGCAGCGCAATCATATCGGGATTGAGAATGAGATAATATTCTCCCTTAGCCTCTTTGAGCGCGGTGTTGACTCCGGCGGCCAACCCCACGTTACGCGGATTAGCAATTACCTTTATTTCCGGGTAATCCGAGCGCAAGAAAGCCACACTTTCATCGGGCGAAGCATTATCCACGACGATTATTTCTGTTCGATTAGGTAAATCTTGAGCTAACAAAGACTCGATCAGTTCACTGGTTACGGCTCGAGTGTTATAATTGACAATAATGATAGACAATTTCATAATGGCTGATTTCTACTGTTAACCCTCTTTTTTAGCATAATTGGAATTCCGCGCAAGACTTCTGGCCAAACGGTTAACAGGGGCGGGTAGATAACAGACAGGCCGACAAAATAGGCCAGGCGCAGCGCGATGAACAAATCGTATCTAACCTCATCGGCCAGACTCATGTTTTTAATGAGCATCCACACGTAGTTACGCAGCGAGTATCGAGTGCGGGGGGTCTGCAAGCGTTTATAAAGGCCGCGGGCTTTAAGTGCCCATGGTAAGCGGCCGCGTTGGCCTAGTGTGCGGTGGTGTTCGCCCATTAAAACGGGTTGGTAGAAAGCCTTCCAACCAGCCCGCGCCAGCCGCCAGCCTAAATCAACATCCTCTTTATAGGCAAAAAAATCATTGTCGAAAACTTCTAATCCCACCTCGGCATTATTTTTATACTGAACCTGCCGGAGCGCACTCATTCTGTACAAACCGCAGGCACCGGTTACAGCAATTATTTGCGCCCGGTGATCATATTGACCGGTATCTGTATGTCCGGCGCCGCGCTCGCGACCGTTTCGGGTCAAGGTCAGTTCAATCCCAGCCGAGTCAATAGTATTCGGTTCCGCTGCCCGCACTAGCTTTCCTTGCACAGCCGCTATTTTAGGGTCCTGGAAGGTCTGCAATAACTTTTCTATGGCTGGCCAGATAATTTGCACGTCAGGATCATGCGTCAGAACAAAATCAGTCGTGCATCTAGCAAATCCAATGTTGTGCGCGCGAGCAAACCCAACGTTGTGTGGCAACTCGATGACTTCTGCTTGCGGTAGCATTTTCCTTATAATTGAGACCGAATGATCGGATGAGTTGTTATCAATGTAACGAATAATTGCTGCTCCAGCCCGCACTGCTTGTAAGGCTCTGGCCGCAGCTTCAAGGTACTCGGCGCTATTCCAGCCGACTATTTGGATGGTGAGTTGAGGAGTTTTTGTGGTCAGCATAATTTTATATCAACTTAGGTTGATACTTCCTTAAAGCACTGATGGGAAATCAGAAAATAGAAAAAAGAAATTTTTCATTGCACCATTCCTTATTCATCATTCCTCATTCGCTTTTTCCAAAAGCTTTTTGCGGCATTTCATTTTAAGATTACTGTATCTCTATCATGATAGACGTATTAGTATCCAATTTAGTCGGACTAACCGTAGCAGCTCTCACTACTTCATCGCAAGTGACTCTTTGGCAACGCAAGGAATATCGCTGGGATCGGCTGTCCGCTGATCTTAAATCCAGCGAAACTTGGCCGCCGACGTATTATTGGTTATTAGCGGCTTATAGCGCGGTAGCGGTGGGCTGGCTGGCGGTCATTTTTGGCCAAACAACTGCAGCTGCTTTCTTGGGCTGGGCCGCCCTGGTATGTTTGCTTATTTTTCATTTAATTCGGATCTTTCGACAAGGCATCTGGCGTCCCCGGCCAACCGCCAAGGCTATGCTTTTGGTAATTGTCATGACGGGGTTGAGTGCCGGCTTGGCCGCCGCGCTTTATATACATAATTTTGCGCCCGGATTGCAATGGGCCACCCTGATTTTCTTTTTGCCGATGATTGCGGCGGCGGCTGTCGGCCTCATTAATATTCCAGCCTACTTTGTAAAGCAATCTATTATTAAGCAAGCGCAGCGTCTAAGGAGTTCATTACCAGACTTAGTGGCCGTGGGCATTACCGGCAGTTATGGTAAAACCTCTACTAAACACTTCTTGCAACAAATACTTGCTGGCGGGCAGCGGGCCAGTGCCGTGAGCGCCGAGCATCGCAATGCTGCATTTACCATCGCGGCCGATATGCGCCATCAACTCAAGCCTGGTTTGGATATTTACGTCGCAGAAATGGGTGCCTATAAACGCGGCGACATTGCCGCGCTGGCGCGACTTGTTAAGCCCCAGATCGGAGTGATCACTGCCATTGGCAATCAGCATCTGTCTTTATTTGGCTCACAGCAGAATATCGCAGAGGCAAAATGGGAATTGATTGCCGGTTTGCAGTCGCCAGCCATCGCTGTTTTGAATCAGGACGATGAAACGCTGGTGGCCAAAGCTAAAAACTTTAAGGGCCGAACACTCTGGTATTCCCTGCAAAAGCCAGCGGATGTTTGGGCCGCCAACCTGCAATTAGGAATTGATAAGTCAACTTTCGTGCTACACATCGGCGATTGGAAAAAAGCGATAACAGTGCCCATTATCAGCCGCGGGTTAGTGATCAGTCTGTTAGCGGCTGTGGCCACGGCCCAGGCGTTGCAGATTCCGCCTGCGCAAATTTTTCAAAAGCTGAACAATCTGCAATCGTTTCCCCGAACAATGCAGCCACGGCGCGGTAAAAAAAACGCCTTGATTATCGATGACAGTTATTCCGCTAGCGAGGCCAGTGTTATAAATGCCCTGGATTACTTGCGCAGGTTTCCTAGTGCGGATAAACGTTTTGTTATGGTACCCGTCATTGAGCTGGGGCAGGAAGCCGTTGCGGTGCATCAGAAAATTGGCGAGCAACTGGCTAAATCAGACGCTCGAGTTTATGTCTATGGTTCCGCTTTTAAAAAACAGCTGGCTGTTGCCGCCGGGCGTAGCATGACATGGGAAACGGACCCCCACCGCTTGGCTCAAAAGGTGGGCGAGAATCTAAGTGCCGAAAGTGTGGTGGTACTTGAAGGCCGTCTGCCCGCGGTGGTACTTAAGGCAGTGTTAAACTCAACTACAGCCTAATGATACGTCCCATTGCTATCTCTTTGTCGCCTAATACCACCCGCGCAGACGTGCGGCGCGCCTGGCACACGTTGCTGCGTCCGCGGTTATGGGGCGATACTAGTATTTTGCCTGGTCTGGCGACGCAACTATCGCAGCGGCTTAACGGACGACCAGTGGTTTTCACAAGCTCCGGACGGCAAGCCCTATATGATCTGCTGCGCGCTTTAGCTATTGGAAGTGGCGATGAAGTGATTATTCAAGCTTTTACCTGCATTGCCGTGCCAGAGCCGATTATTTGGGCCGGCGCCACGCCAATTTATGCTGACATAAATCCTCGGACATACAATCTTGACATTGATAGTTTACAATCCAAAATTACAGATCGCACCAAAGCAATAATTGTGCAGCATACTTTCGGCCTGCCGGCACCACTGGATGAAATTATGGTCTTGGCCCGCGAAAAAAACATTAAAGTGATTGAGGATTGTGCTCATGCATTCGGTGCCACTTATAAAGATCAACCGGTGGGCACATTCGGCGATGCGGCAATCTTAAGTTTCGGCCGCGATAAAGTTATGTCTAGCGTTTTTGGGGGCGCGGTGGTTAGCGATAAAGATGACTTGATTAAGCAAGTCAAAAAATATGCGGCGGCCAGACCCCAGCCTCCCGCCCGCTGGATTATTCAACAGCTTTGGCATCCCGTCGCCATGAGTTTTATCTTGCCGATATATTTTATGGGCGGGATTGGCAAAGCCATATTGGTTTTGTTGCAGGATTTAAATTTATTGAGTAAGGCAGTGGCGGAAGTGGAAAAACAAGGCCAACAGCCAGCTCATCTTAATTATCAATTCTCCCCGGCACTAGCCCAGTTACTGGAACAACAGTTACAGCAGTTGGGTGGCTTTTTAAACAAACGACGAGATATCGCGGCGCGTTACTTGTCCTCGTTCTCTGGCCAAGCTCAATTACTCCCTGATATATCACCGGGAACCCAGCCTGCCTGGCTGCGTTTTCCGCTAGCGGTAGGAGACGGCGATACTATGCGCCGCGCCGCTCGTCAGCACAGTATGCTGCTGGGCGACTGGTATGATGCGCCATTGGTACCGGCCAACAGCTCACAGCCCGCCTTTTATTATCAGCCAGGCAGTTGCCCTAATGCCGAGGCGGCTGGCAAGAGAGTCATCAACCTGCCCACTTACTATTCGCTGACCGACCAACAAATTGAAGAAGTAATTGATTTCATTAAGAAATCAGAAATCGGAAAATAGAAATTATGGAT
>CAZUSC010000080.1:0-3552 GCA_964622915.1 uncultured Candidatus Saccharibacteria bacterium
AACTGGTCTTCGGTGCGGCGCAGAGCGTCGGGAATAGCGCTGACGCCGGTGACCACTTCATCAATCATGGTATTAAAGATAGCATCCGTGGCCACAATATCAACGCGCGGCCAGGTAGCCGCCTGCAAGGCCTGCTCGGCAAATACTCCCATTTTAGGATCGGTCCGCAACTCATCAATGCTATCGCGCCGAGCCGGCGGAGCGGCTTGCCCAGCGTTAATTGTTTTAGCTATGGGAGCACTGGTCATGAAACGCACAAATTGCCAGGCCGTTACTGGCGAGCGGGAACTTACCGATACGGCAAAGGGCCAGTAACTGGCAAAAGTCATGGGCGTGCTATCAGAAATCTGGGGCATGGCCGCCAGTGAGAACTGCAGCCGGGGATTTTTGGCCTGGATAGTCGGCAGGTGGTAAGAGTAATTGAGCATCATAGCAGTTTTGCCCTCGGCAAAGGAATCAATCGAGTAATCCTGTTGCAAGTCCCAGGTGTATACTTTTTTCGATTTATTAGAAAAATCAGTATAAAAGGTCAGTGCTCGCTCGCCAACGTCCGTGGCAAGATTAACCCGGTTACTTTGATCTTTGGCCAGGTTGAGACCGCTTTGCATCATGAGCAGTTGTAGAACATCGGGCGCTCTATTTATGTTGCTGGCGGTGCCTAGGGCAGCCGCACTTTGCTCAATTAATCCCAAACGAGATACTTTAGTTATTTTCTCTACTGCCCGCTGAAACTGCTCCCAGGTTCGCGGCGGCTGGGCAATACCGGCCGCATTAAGCAAGTCATTATTGTAGTACAAGGCCAGCGTATCGACGGACGTCGGCAGGGCATAGACAAATCCATCACGCACCAAGTCGGCTGCGACCACCGAAACAAATTCATCCCGCAGCATGCGCTCATCGATCACTTCCGACGGGGCCGACGCCATTAATCCCCGCTTGCCCTCCACCCACGTATGATGGATAACAAAAACATCCGGGCCGCGCCCTTCCGCTAATGCTTCCAACAAACTTTTTTCATAAGTGGCCACCGAGGCGATTTTTTTGTATTCAACTTTTACGCCGGTTTGTTTACTAAACGCCTCCAACACCGGCGCCATGGTGTCGCTGTCTTGCCATAAACCCCAGACCACTAAACTGCCGGTAGAATCCTGCGTATTGACGCTGGAAGAGCGGCAGCCAAAACCGGTTAAAGCAAGCGCACTTAGTAAAATGAGTATGAGCAGCGGCGCCTTTGTCTTTCGTTCCTGCCTCATGACGGATTTTTTGTTAACACTAACCCGTAATGATAGGGACTGGGCTGCAATTCTTTAACAACTTGGAGACGGACTCCCGCCGCGGCCTGTGTGGTTTCTTCTTTGCTCACTCTTTGCTCGGCCGGTGGGCCAAAGGGACTAGCAGCCGTATCCCACTCGATGATCGCTACTTTTCCATTAGCAGCCACAATTCGCGCGGCCTCCTGCAATATTATATGAGGATCAGACTGATGTAAGATATTGGCGACCAGCACCCAATCAGCGGTGTTAGCAGACAAGGTGCTGCCCTCGGGGTTTTCTAAATTCGCCCGGACAGTCTTGATGATGCCATCCAGTTTTTCCCGGCGGGCTTTGTTTTCTATCTCTGCCAGCATGCTAGGCAAGACGTCGATGCCGATGGCTTTACCTTTAGAGCCGACGATACGGGCGGCCGGAATCAAATAAAACCCCGCCCCAGCTCCGAGGTGAACAACAGTTTGTTCAGCCCGCAGTCCCAGCTGGCGCCAAAGCTCATCCGGACGAATGAAGGAATTGTGTTCGGACATACATTTCTTTGCAGTGGTAATAGAATATCACAATTGACCCTCGCTGTTGAGGGGCACTATATTAGCTTAATTGCACATCTAGCAAACCATGCTTTACCTGCAAAAAAACTCAAACCTTAAAACGCAAAAGTCAAAATTACAATTCAAAACTAAAAACTGCTCGTCGGCTGATAGTTTTGGGTTTTTAGTTTAAGTTTTGCTTTTTGCCTTTTGAGTTATGTTACTAATTACTCGTTACTGGTTACTCGTTACTAATTTCTATCCTTCCGCCCAAGTGGTAAACGTCGCAATCTTGCCGCTTTTATCGGACGGCCGCATTACGCGCACACCCTGGGTTGAGCGGCCTTGCTGGCTTAGGCTGTCCGCAGCAACGCGAATAACCTGTCCTTTTTGGGAAATTATTAGTAAGTCAGTCATTTTAAGAGAGTCCACGGCAACTACCGCCGCCTTCACCAGCTGGCCGGTTTTGCTGGTTACTTTGGCCGTCTTAATACCCGAGCCGCCACGATTTTGCGCCCGGTACTGGTTTAGGGGAGTGCGTTTGCCAAAGCCTTCTTCGGTAATCACGATTACTTCTTGCCCTTTGGCCGTATCTTTATCAATCACGTGCATAGCCACTACTTCCGCTTTGGCTTTAAGACGAATGCCGCGCACCCCCGCGGCCACCCGGCCCATTGGGCGCACATTCTCTTCCGAAAAACGAATGGCTTGGCCGGATTGCGTAACAAGAATAATCTCGTCCTGGCCAGAAGAAACCGCCACCCACTCCAAGGTATCACCCTCTCTTAATGTAATTGCTTTGAGTCCCGAGCGCCGGATATTCTGAAAATCTTCCCGGGAGGTTTTTTTAATTAAACCCTGACGGGTGGCCATCACCAAGTATTCTCCCCGCTCGTCTTTAGCCGGTAGAACTTGCATGGCAGTGACCTTCTCCTCCGGCGCCAATTCCAAGAAATTTTGTACGGCCTGACCCTTGGCGGTACGGGTAGTTGCAGGAATTTCGTAGGCCCGGGTAGAAAATACCCGCCCCTTATTGGTGAAAAACAGTAATTCTTTGTGGGTGGTGGTGGCTAAGAAAATATCGACCATGTCCTCTTCCTTTGTGGTCATACCGCGCACACCCTTGCCGCCCCGCCGTTGCACTTGATAAGTACTAGTGGCTAGACGTTTTATGTAGCCGCCGCGCGTAATGGTAACGACCGTTGGATCATCCGGCACGAGATCTTCTTGCGAAAACTCTCCGACCGCATTGGCAAAGACTCGCGTGCGCCGTTCATCACCATACTGTTTGATTAAGTCCTCGTAGTCCTGCCTAATAATCGCCAGGACTTTTTTGGCGTCGGCTAGAATGCTGGCCAGCTCCTTAATAAGCTGGCGTTTCTCCCGCAGTTCGTCCTCTACTTTCTTGCGCTCCAGGCCCGCTAATGTTTGTAAGCGCATTTCTAAAATGGCGGTGGCTTGGGCATCCGAGAAACGCCACTGGCTGCGCAAATTCTCATGGGCGGTTTCTTTGGTCCGGCTTTTCTTGATCGTGGCAATCACTTCATTAATATGGTCGAGCGCCTTCTTTAACCCTTCTAAGATATGGGCCCGCTCCTGCGCCCGGGCCAGATCATATTTGGTGCGGCGAGTAATGACTTCGCGACGGTGTTCAATATGCTCATGTAAAACTTCCTGCAGCGTCAGAATTTTTGGCTGGCGGCCGCGGTCAACCAGCGCCAGCATATTAACGTGATAAGATTTTTGCAAATCGG
>CAZUSC010000081.1:0-12642 GCA_964622915.1 uncultured Candidatus Saccharibacteria bacterium
TTGACTGAAAGCCAACATCCAATTAATATCCCTTGCATGTTAAAGATTAGATTACAACGGCGCGGCAAACGCAGTTACGCCACGTATCGACTAGTAGTGGCGGAAGACGGGGCGCCTATTCAGGGACGCTTTATTGCTGATTTGGGACATTACAATCCCCATACCGATGATTTTAAAGTGGATAAGGCAGCCGCTTTGGAGTGGATTTCTAAAGGTGTACAATCTTCCCCAACCGTTCACAACTTATTTATTGACCACAAAATAATTACGGGAAAGAAGAAAACCAGCTGGCGCCCCAAGAAGAAGGAAGCGGCGGAAGAAAAAGCTGCTGCACCCGCTGCTACACCAACAACGGATAAGAAGCCAGCCGAGGCGTAAGCATCTGGTCTTAGAACCACAAAATTGACTTATGGGGATGTTCATGCTAAGATTCAAATACTTTAACTGTTAATCTTGTCAACTAGATACTATGGAAAATGACCGCCAGTCCCATGACGTCGAGTTCGTGGAGTACGTAGTCAAGTCCATTGTCGATCATCCAGACGACGTCAAACTGGATCGCGACATTGATGAAATGGGTGTCCTAATCACCCTAACCGTAAACCCAGAAGATATGGGTCAGATTATTGGCCGCCAGGGAGCGACCGCCAAGTCCATCCGGACTTTGCTGCGTGTTATCGGTGCCCGTAATAACGCGCGAGTTAATTTGAAAATTAACGAGCCCGAAGGTGGCAGCCGCAGCACCACACCCCGCCGTGAATCTGCCGCCCCAGCTGCTGCTGTTGCCGCGGAAGGAATAGAGCCCACCCCTGCCACTTCGGAACAACCCAAGCAGTCCGTCGAGGAAGCCATCGACGACCTGGATATATAAATTTAGAGGATTAAGCCAAAAAACCACCCACTTTAAAGAAGGTGGTTTTTTTGTTATACTTAAACCCGTGATTAAGACTTGGTCGGCTGGAGAGATTATAACGGCAACGGTGGTCGGGGTCGGCGCCATTATTTTAGGCATCCTAGCAATCGGTGGCGCCAGTTTTTGGGCTGGGCACACCGTGGCGACGCAGTCTCAATCCAGTAGTAGCACGCCGGCTCCCACGCCTACACTTCTGCCCGTGCCGACACCTTTGGACCCCGAGCAGCAGTGTTGGCTGGGGACGAATGACCCTGTTAGAGGCAAGGCTGGCACTGTCTGGACAATCAATGACGCGGCGCAGACCATCACCATCCGCACGACCTTCGCCAAGACTTTCGTAGATAACACCTATGGGGCAAATGTCATTGACTGGCCTAGTAAAAATCACACCTTTGAACAGCTGGTCCGCTCAGACCATCTACAGCTGGCGCTTTACGACAAAAGCAATGTCAAGCGTATGGAGTTCAAGATGGATTACCTGACGGCCGACTCAGCTACTCCCTCTGGCTATAAGACCAAGGGCGTGCTCGGCGGCGAAGGCCGCATGTTGCTGGGCAATGCCAGCGATGTCACCGGCGTACTAACTTCGCTCGATGTCAACTTCAACACTTATGGCTACGGTCTCACCACTAACTCGCCAGCTACGGACGCCAACTACACGCCGAATCCGTCCTATCCCAACTGGATCTTTGATGTTTGGTATGAAGTGACTGTTCAACAGTCGGCTTTCGGCTCGCAAGGTTATGGCTACCCAGTCATCACGTTTATCCACGCCAGCCCAAGCAAGACCGGCGAAAACACAGAGCCTGTCTTGCCAACGCCTTGCCCGCCGCCTACACCAACACCGACCCCCAATCTGACTCCCACGCCTCCAACGACCTCACCTCCTCCACCTAGCCCTCAATGCTCCGACGGACTTGATAATGATGGTGATGGGGCAGTTGATTGTGCTGATCCAGGATGCTGGGTAGGCGATACCGCTGATACGTGTAATCCCAGCGATAACGACGAATTGCATACCCCTGCCTTTGATCCAGGCCCTTTCCAAGAAACCGACTGAGGACTACATTCAGGCCTCTAGCTAAAAATGATATAGTAAACAGGATGAGTAAGATCACTCCTTTTTTGTTGCTGGTATTCTTGGCCGCCTGGGCTGCACAGGCCCAGGAAACTTCATCACTTCCGGCTTCACCTCCGCCCGATAACCCGGCTGAAGGATTAGAATCAACCTACGCCTCTCCCGCACAGTTACCCGGAATTTTTGTGACCGATCTTCAAGTAGAGAATGCTGCTAACGTTTCCGGCGAAATAAAAGGCACGTTTGTACTACTGAACAATGACAAGCGTGCTTACAGTGGTCTAAAATATGTTATTGAACTTTTAGGGCCAGCACCAGTTGCGTCCGGAGGCAATATCACTGCTGACAATGCTTTGATTTATGATCGTACCAGCGGTAGCACTGCCTACACTTTGGCGGCCGGCGAGAAAAAAGTTGTCTCTTTGACCTATAATTTGCCTGCCGTACCAGACGGAGATTACCGGCTGCGCGTAAAAACCATCAGTTCCCAAAGGGAAGAATTGGGTTGGGCAGATGCCAATATTTTTTCTCCAGCCATTCCGGACAGTGGCTATGTCGTACTAGAAAGCGGTTCGATTAAAGTTGGTAGCAGTCAAACCCAGACGCCGCCACTAGGCGGCACAACCGTCAGCAAGAACGATGCAATCAGTTTTAATTACGTGGCTCGCAATGTGGGCAGCAAGACGATGTCAGCAACTCCGCGGCTGCGTATTTATCGATACCTAGGAGCCGACTCTTCGCCAGCTCAAGAATTAAAGGGACAAGCTATTAGCCTGGTGCTTGATCAGCCAGTCAGCGGGCAAATTGCCGCTCCCGCTACCGCCTTAAGCGGTCCTTATTATGCTGTACTCGATTTTGCGGCTGACAGTAATCAAGTGATTTCTGGCCTTTTTGAATATCGCTGGGTGGTAGAAGGTCCTTATGCCAAAATATTGTCAGTTAGTTTTACTAAACTCACCGGCCAAAAAAACGAAAACCTTACTTTGGCTTTCGATCTCGCGGGACGGACAACCGACGGCAGTTCTCTGTTGGGTAATTTAGAAGTTGACTTGCTTGATCAAGGACAAAAGGTCCAAACCGTTAGCAGCGAGCAGCTAAACTTGCAAAACGCTGCCAACAATGTCGAGGTTACTTTTGCTTTAGAGCGATCGCTGTCTCGACCCGAAATCAAGGCCCGACTGAAATCAACGGATGGCAGTGTGCTTGATGAGCAAAATATTTCTTTTGAAGTACCTAATAATACTGCTAGTGACGCCGCACCTTCTTCCGGTAAAGGGTTAGCTGCCATTATGACATTACTTGCTGCTGCTGTAATGGCTCTCTTGTCTTTTGGCGCCTGGAAGCTTTGGTCGAATAGACGACCTCCCTCTATTCCACCAGTCACACCACTAATCATTCTCATTGCAATCTTATTAATTACTGGGCTGTTTGCAGCTCATCAAACATTGGCCGACTCACAAGGAATAACCGTGAATAGCGGGGCGAGGGTAATAGGCATTGTTCCCTTCCCAAATCTTTTTGTCCAACTATTCATCAACGCTCCCGAGCATCAAGGCGACTATCAACCGACTCAAATACCGGTTTCTTTCACGGCCAAAGACAGACTATGCGGCTGCTTTCCTTTGGGTCAGTATGTAGTTGATATTTCCTACGCGCCTAATGGCGGCTGGCTGGAAAATTACGTCCCGCCCAGCCAACTAACCCATGTAACACGGCTCGAATCTGATTGGTTGCGTCTGGTGCCTTTTGGCCCGGCATTTAACTGGACAGGATCGATTAGTATACCTCCCCAAACCCCGTATAAAACTACGCTTCAGTTTTATGGGCGCCATTATTTATTAGCAGAAGATGGGCCGCCTGTGCTTACCTCTTGGCACGTTATCCATGTGTTCCTAGGTCAGGAAACAGAACCATCACCACAGCCCACTCCACCAGCCAACGGTTGCCTGCAAGCCCTGAAGCAAATATCGTCAGCAGTCGAGTGCAGCACCGATAATGTGCGGCTGGCAGACATAACTCTGACTTTGCGCAATATCTGCGGCCCCACCCAAAATGGAGTGCCGCTTGATGTCGTTATAGTCTTTGATCGTTCCGGATCAATGAATGATGACACTCAGTTGAGTGATGCCAAGACAGCAGCCCGTACCTTGATTGATGAATTGGACCCTGCTACCGATAGGGTCAGCCTAGTTACATATTCTAACTCTGGACAAGTGGACGAAGAACTTACGCAAGATTTTTCCGCTGTTAGAAGAGCGATTAATCGGCTCGACGCCGACGGCCGCACCAATATCGGCGATGGTGTTTTTGCGGCAAATCAGGAACTGCAGCGACGCGGGCGGCCTGGAGCAGCACCAATCATGATCGTACTAACCGACGGCATAGCGAACGGTAGCCACAGCGGAGCTGTCTGTGAGGCCTATCCTAGAGTCGCCAATCAGTGCACCCGGGATGCAATTAATCAGGCCGATGCAGCAAAAGAAAGTGGAGTAACGGTATTTACTGTTGGTTTTGGCTTGAATGAACTAACCAGCCAATCTTCACCGCAGGTTCTTGCCTTGGCTAGAGCAACGCTCCAGAGCATGGCTTCTTCGCTTGATCACTTCTTTGAACCTTCCACCGGACAACAACTAATTGAAGCGCTACGGTCAATCGGCGAACAAATAACCAGCGGCGATATTGTTGACGCTGTCATCACCGATATATTGCCGCCCAATGTACAATATGCCGGCAACGCTTTGCCGGAACCATTGAGCATTAACGGACAAGAGCTGGTTTGGAATGTTGGTACCATCGGCGCCAACCAAACAGCTACCATCCGGTTTAAGGTTTCCTTTAATGCTGATACTATCGGTCAGCTTATCGATGCGGACATTTTTCCTAACTCGCGAGTTGATTATACAGACAGCAGCAGTCAAGATCAGTCGACGCCTTTCCCTTTAACAAGAGTTTCACCCGAGAGGTGCTCTCCGTCCCAGTGTTCCGACCTACTGGACAACGACAGTGACAGCGCCATTGATTGTGCTGATCCAGGATGCTGGGTAGGTGATACTGCTGATACGTGTAATCCCAGCGATAATGACGAACAGCACATACCAGTTTTTGATCCGGGCGCTTTCCAAGAAACCGACTAATTACCGCCAATATCCCACTTTATCACGGGATATTTGCTTTCTGCCCGGTAAATCCGATAACTTTTACCCATGAAGCGCTTTGACGTCCTATCTCTTTTTCCGGAGACGATAGATAATTATCTGTCTTCCAGTATCTTAGGTCGCGCGCAAGACCAGGAGTTAATACAAGTGCGCAGTTGGAACATTCGTAATTTTAGTCCCGATAAGCATCGCAGTGTTGATGACTCGCCCTACGGTGGCGGCGCGGGAATGGTAATGAAAATTGAACCGATTGATAAAGCGCTGCAAGCTGTTGAGCAAGAGGTGGCAAGAGAACAGCAGCACATAATAGTGTTATCGGCCCGCGGGAATCTCTTTACCCAAGATAAGGCGGCCGAACTAGCCGCGAGTGACAAGAGCCT
This sequence comes from uncultured Candidatus Saccharibacteria bacterium, assembly GCA_964622915.1. GTDB lineage: Bacteria > Patescibacteriota > Andersenbacteria > UBA10190 > UBA10190 > CAZUSC01. The sequence continues at coordinate 5,527 of CAZUSC010000081.1, forward strand.
GACACTAATTTGCGGTAGATACGAAGGTATTGACCAACGAGTAGCAGATCACTTGGCGGATGAAGAGTTATCGATAGGAAAATATGTTTTGGCGGGAGGCGAGCTGGCTGCCTTAGTTGTGATTGAAGCCGTGGCCCGCCTTATCCCAGGCGTCCTAGGCAACCCCCAGTCACTAGATGAGGAATCGTTTACCTCGTCGTCTACAACCTACAACCTACAACCTACAAACTATGTAGAGTATGCTCAATACACTAAACCAGATAATTATCGTGGCTGGCTTGTACCTGATATATTGCTGTCTGGTGATCATCAGCAAATAGCGAAGTGGCGTAATGATCAAAAAATAAAATTTTAATTGTTTTATAATATATTCATGTTTCTACCTGCCTTTATCATTCCTATTCTCGTCGGTGTCAGCGCTCAATTTTTAAAGCGTTTTTTTACGCCGGCTCGTCAATCCAGTGTGGCGATTCAGAATGTGCTACTGCCCCGCTACGGCGGTATGCCCAGCGCCCACGCTGCTTTCGCTTTTTCCTTGCTGACACTGGTGATACTACTAGACGGTCTTTATAGCGCCACCACCGCCATAACTGTTGTATTTACCATATTTATCATTGACGACGCCTTACGCCTAAGAATTTTCTTGGAACAACACGGGCAGGCGCTAAAAAAGCTGATTGATTCGTTGCCGACTGAACAACAAACGGGCTTTCCTTATGTCGAAACGCGCTTAGGACATCAACCCAAAGAAGTGTTGGCTGGTATGGTGTGGGGAATATTTATTACGTGGATTCTCTTTCAATTGCTCTAGATTAGCTCAAAGCATCCTTTTTGTAGATAAGTATATGGCTTGAAAAAGCCATTTTTTTTGTTTTTTCCTTAGCTATGAAAATAGCTGTTAAAGGAAGCGGCTAGCTATTGACAAAATATCCCGAATCCCCTATAGTGCCCCGTTTGCTTCATCAAGAAGCACATCAAAACCAAAGAGACGTTTAATTATTATTTAATTTCCTAAATTATTATATGACACAAAGTTCTACAATGCTGTCGAAGAACACCTTTTTAAGGGCTATTACTTTAATGGCTATGGTAGGAATTGTGAGCGCAGGCCTTTTGTGGGTTAATGCTGCTCCGGCTGATGCAACTGGCAATTATTGCTACAAAAATTGCTACAAGCCAACTCCTACGCCAAAACCTACCCCATGTCCAACACCCACACCCAAGCCTTCTCCTACGCCTACACCTACTCCTACGCCTACTCCTACTCCTACGCCTACTCCGACCCCTTCACCCACACCGACTCCAACACCAACAGCTACTCCAAGCCCAACTCCTTCACCTACCCCGGAGCCAGAAAAGGATAAGGGTTTGCGCGTAAACAAAACAGATCACAAAGACATTACTCGCCCCAGCCACACCTTAACTTATGTTATTGAGGTGACTAATACTGGCGAAGTTGATCTGAACGACGTAGAAGTCAAAGACTCTGCTCCTAAACAGCTAATCATAAACAGTATTTCTGATAACGGGACTCGTTCAGGCTCAACGGTCTTATGGACAGGACTTGATGTCAATGCCGGTGAAACCGTCACTGTATCTTTCCAGGCAACCGTTAAGAGCGATACAGCTAATGGCTACATTCTTCATAACACTGTTGGTGTTAAGAGTGATGAGTATGGCATTTCTGACGAAGCAGAAGATAACACAAAAGTAGAGCGCGTTGCTAAAGTAGCTGCTGCTGTTACTACTCCTGTTTCCGTACCAGTAACTGCTAAGACCGGTGCTATGGGAACAATTTCCCTGATCCTAACTCTCGGTGGCGCTAGTGGTCTGGTGACTCAAATCCGACGCAACCTGAAGTAAATATCAACACACTTACTATTAGCTCAAAACCCGCCCTTTTTGGGCGGGTTTTTTGTGGCTAATCTTCCTTATCCCAGGCCGGGTTGACAAAAAATGTAGCTGCGTTAAAGTGGAGCCTAGTACCGTTATAAGTTTGTCCTATTTGGTATTGGGATAAACTATACAAACTAGTAACGGCACCAGTAATCCTTAATTCACGGATTCATACAATTAGAAATACGCCAAACAATATTCTCCAATCGTGATCAGGAAAGAGGGTGTATATACAGGGAATATGTCCTCTTTTTTGATTGCAAAGAGTAGCAGTCAGTAAGTCCGGCACCTTGCCAATTGAATCGTATAGCGTAACTGCGTTATTTAACGCAGTTGTAAACTTTCGCACTTTTTATTAAGTGCGAGTTAACCTTGCATCAAGTACCTCCGTACGCGATGTAAGGAAGTCCGCCATGAATCAAATTATGGTCTAAACTAAGAGTTTGATCCTGGCTCAGGCTGAACGCTGGCAGCATGGATAAGGCATGCAAGTCAAACTGGCCGTTGCTTCGCAACGGAAATGTCCAAATCGTAACAAACGAACCAAACTGAACAAACCATGTGTTTGAGATGTTTGGTAATATTTGTGAAGTTTGTGAGGTTTCCATCGCGAAGCGATGGCTAGTGGCAAACTGGTTAGTAACACGTTGGAAACTTACCCAGAAGTGGGGAATAACTCGCCGAAAGGCGAGCTAATACTCCATGACATGGCGCACCTCTCTTCGTTCGGTGCGAGAAATTAGAAATTAAGAGATTAGAAATCAGTAGTACAAGAAAACTATTTTCTATTTTCCGGTTTCTATTTTCTTGGCATCACCGAGCAAAGCGAGGTGTGCTATTAAAGATTTATCGCTTCTGGATGGTCCTGCGTCCTATCAGCTAGTTGGTGAGGTAATGGCTCACCAAGGCGACGACGGGTAGGGGATGTGAGAGCATGATCCCCAACACTGGCACTGCGACACTGGCCAGACACCTACGGGTGGCTGCAGTCGAGAATCTTCGGCAATGCACGAAAGTGTGACCGAGCGATGCTGCGTGCAGGAAGAAGGCCTTCGGGTTGTAAACTGCTGTCGTACGGGAAGAACTTTGACGGTACCGTACAAGAAAGGGGCGCCTAACTCTGTGCCAGCAGGCGCGGTAATACAGAGGCCCCAAGCGTTAGCCGAAATTATTGGGCGTAAAGCGTCCGCAGGCGGAGAAATAAGTCTACTGTTAAATCTGATGGCTCAACCATCAGGCCGCAGTGGATACTGCTTTTCTTGAGGCAGGTAGAGGTAAGCGGAACTCCTGGTGGAGCGGTGAAATGCGTTGATATCAGGGGGAACACCAATTGCGAAGGCAGCTTACTGGACCTGTCCTGACGCTCAGGGACGACAGCGTGGGGAGCGAAGCGGATTAGATAAATCCGGTTCCCGCTCATAAAAAAATAGGAACGAAGGGTGTCCCTCACATAGGCGACTATGTGATGAGTATCTAGCTATATCGGGGGATCTCCTGCCTCTCTATGCAGGACAATCCCGAGGGAAGTACAGAAACTAATTTTTGTAATTTTAGTGCTTTTACGCTCGTAGCGCAAAAGTAAAACAAATTGGCTATATCGGGGAAACTCTATGAAAATAGACAATCCCGCGAGGGAAGGAGATTAAAATGAGTGATTCGGTAAAGGAAAAAAGAGCTAAGGAGACGTTTGAAAGAATCCAAAATCTTGTAACACAGCTGTATGTTGAAGTGGAAGCGGCCCAAAAGCAAGATTTCTGGGAATTCGGCGACGAACTTGCTCTTGGTCAATTGCAAAATGCATTGAGACCTTTCACGAATCAAAGTTAATCTAACCCGTAGAGACGCCGAGCCGTTTGTTGATCAAAAATGGGGTATGTAGAAATACCTCTACCCCTCATTTTTTTCAAAGACATAAAAAATTACAAAAATTAGTTTCTGTACCCCGTAGAGACTATCCCGAAAGGGAGTACTGGTAATTTTAATTGCTGGGAAACGCTAGATTTCTGAAAATAAAATTTCAGAGAATGATATAGTCCAATCTTCGTGGTAACACGAAGTTAATAACGCGAGACCCGCGTAGTCCACGCCGTAAACGATGCCGACTAGGCATTGGGAGATTGACCCTCTCAGTGTCGAAGCTAACGCGTTAAGTCGGCCGCCTGGGTAGTACGAGCGCAAGCTTAAAACTCAAAGGAATAGACGGGGGCCCGCACAAGCGGTGGAGCGTGTGGTTTAATTCGATGCTAAGCGAGGAACCTTACCAGGGCTTGAAATCTAGCTGCATTCTGCCAGAAACGGTAGAAGCCTTCGAGGGTGCTAGACAGGTGCTGCATGGTTGTCGTCAGCTCGTGTTGTGAGATGTTCCCTTCAGTGGGGTAACGAGCGCAACCCTTATCGCGTGTTATTTTTCACGCGAGACTGCCGTGGTCAACACGGAGGAAGGTGGGGACGACGTCAAATCAGCATGGCCCTCTGACGCCCTGGGCAACACACGCGCTACAATGGCTAGGACAAAGAGTTGCTACGGAGCAATCCGATGCTAATCTTCAAACCTAGTCTCAGTTCGGATTGGAGTCTGCAATTCGACTCCATGAAGTTGGAATCGCTAGTAACCGTAAATCAGCGCGTTACGGTGAATACGTTCTCGGGCTTTGTACTCGGATGCCTTGCAGGTGCATCCGCTAGTTCGTGTAAATCGAACCGTAGGTTTTGTAGAACTTACGAAGCGAAATCGCAGTGTCGTATCGGCGACGAACGGCATGAAGGGCGAAAGTAGCACATATCAGCTTGAACACCCATATAGGCTATGTCTGTTAGCGACCCATCGAGTACATGGGGAAGCTCTCTACAAACAAAACAGATATGGTGATCGGTGGTGTCGAGATGATGTGAAACAGCGAATGCATTGACCAAGGGAGATCTTGTCTAATGTTATTGAAGTCTAATCGGTGTATACTAACACCGTGGACACAAAAGCTAAGGTGTGGGAGCAATCGCGCGCCGATGTTGGACAAGAAGTCAGCAGAACTCATAGTACTGATCGAAGACGCAATCTCAATTGCGCCGAGCCGATCGGGAAGGAGCAAACTCAAGCTTCTGCCCTTCCACCAGATTATGTATCTGGATTCATTGATGGTGAGGGTTCGTTCTCTGTTTGTATCAACAAACAGAAAACGACCCGTAGCGGTATTGAAATCCGTCCAGAGTTCGCAATTGAACTCCGGGCAGATGACCGCCCTATCCTGGAAAGGATTATGGTCACCATTGGGTGTGGTAAAATCTACGACTGTTCATATGAGCGGTACGGATGGTTTGCGCACGCAAAATATCGAATCTCCAGCTACAAATTATTGGTCGAATACCTTATTCCATTTCTTGATAAAAATCCTTTGCAAGCGAAGAAGGCTGAAACTTATCGCCTTTTTCGTAAGATAGTCCTTATGGTTTACCGCAAGGAACATCTTACTAGCAAAGGCCTGAAAAAGATTAGGAAACTTCGGAAAGAAATTCGAAAAAAAGGAAAGAAACAGAAGATGGGAACCGCCAGGATACGGGAAAACCGTTCGTCCGGTGGTGTGGGACGCAATTTATACTGAGATAATGTGATCCCGATACCGCCCGTCAACTCAGAAGAGCTGACAGTACCCGAAGATCCCGCCTTTTGCGTGGGAGCCACGGTAAGGTCAGTGATTAGGAGTAAGTCGTTAGAAAGTTGCGACTCTTGGTGGCAACATCAAGAAAAAACTTGGCTATATGCTGGAACACCTGAGTATTCGGCACTACGCATGGTAAAATAATACTTACTGTGCGTGACAAAGTGACTGATGCAGACAATCAGCAGGAAACCATAAACCACGTTGGGTTCATGGGCTCCTCAGAGACTACACGCCAAGCGCCATTCCTTGAACCTTCAAAGAATGGATGAAGATATAGTCCATGCCTTATGGCGACATAGGGAAACACATGAACAAGGCATCGCTAGGGGAACCTGGCGATGGATCACCTCCTTTCTAGGGAGAAAACACTGATCATTGTGATGTCGTTAACGAGTCACAATGACCCTAGAGGTCATCTAGATCTTTGATCTAGAAAATTCCGTGAAGAACGGGACCCGCCTACGCAAGGCTTTAGCGGACTTCAGTCCGTCAAAGCACGCTACGGCGGGCGAAGGCGGAAAGTATGTCTTCCACTATAAATATGCGACATACGAAAGCGGCTATAAGTTTACAACTGCGTTAAGCAACGCTTATAAAATATGCCCCCAGCGGGAGCATATTTTTTATCCAAACTAGGCTTTATCGATCCATTACTTGCACCGCTATCTCTTTGGCGCCGTAATAGTCCTTAGCAAAGTTTTGGGCTTTATCCGTATCGAAATCCTTGCAGGAAAAGATATCGATAAAGGCTCGACCCCCCTTATCATCAAGGTGAACAGTGACGGATGACGTTTCAATAAATTGCATGGCAGAAAAGCCATGCAGATTTCCATCACCAAACCTGTCGACGTAACAAGGTCCGTGCGCCACCATATTAATCACTTCTATTAATTCTTTAACGAAATTGCGCAGCGCGTTTTCGTCCACCAGTTTGGCGGGATCACAGTCATACAAATTAATAGCTAAAGACTTACCCCAGTAATTTTTCTTGTTCGTTACTTCTAGAAGAGTTTCATCAACTAACTTGGTTGGATTGCGGTCGTACAAATTAATAGCTAAGGATTTACCCCAGTAATTTTTCTTGTTCATTGCTTCTGTTAGAAATAAAAAATTGGAACACTTATATAATAGGAAAAACAAGAATTAATACTAGTGGCTACTTATGCCCAGCCCCAACCAATCCAATTGAAAGACAGAGTGTGCTTGAAAAAAAACGTTAAAGCAGGTTTAATTATGGCCACCTGGTCGCGGGGTGTGTAGCTCAGCTGGTTAGAGCACTACACTGATAATGTAGAGGTCGGAGGTTCGAATCCTCCCGCACCCACCAGAAATATTTTGCAAACCAGCCGCAAGCTGTCTTTTCGACAGGAGCTGCTGCTGATGCCTTTGTACACATCGGAAGTGTACAACGGGTGGTATAATAAAGAAATGCCTCGAAAGCATCCGCTAGTAACTGGTGAAGTGTATCATGTGATGAACAAAAGCATTGAAGGATACACCATCTTTAATAGTCATGAGGATTACGAACGAATGTTGCAGCTGATCCGTTATTTTACTCTGCACC
>CAZUSC010000082.1:0-4306 GCA_964622915.1 uncultured Candidatus Saccharibacteria bacterium
TCTGCTGTCGGATCAGCGGTCAGTAAGCCGACAAACTTTAGCCACATTTATTTTATTGCTTAGTCCCTATGCTCCGCATATAGCTGACGAACTGTTGAGTAAATTAGGCAATGAGCAGCCGGCCTTAGGGCGGTCTTGGCCACAATATGATGAAAGGATATTGGCGCAGGCGCAGGTGACTATCCCTATTCAGATTAATGGCAAAGTTCGGGGGCAATTAGAGGTTGAACGGGGACTGTCCCAAGCCGAAATAGAGCAACAAGCCAGGCAGATTGCTAATGTCAGCAAGTATTTGGCCGGCGGCCAAGTGACAAAAGTTGTCTTTGTGCCTGATCGATTATTAAATTTCGTCACACAATAAAGCATTAGGGCTTCAGACACATTGTTTTACGCGGACGAAGTCGTCCCGCCAGCGGCGGGACGCATCTTACGCTCGTCTGGCTGCTGTCAAGGTAGTTTTGCTGCGAGCGAAACCTTGACAGACCATGCCAGCCAGACTCTGCGGTACCGCGAAAACAACTATGTCTGAAGCCTGCAATACACTCGTGCTACTATAATTCAATATGTTGCGAGCCCGCAGGAACCTTGTCGCGCCAAAAAATGGCCATGAAGCTCGACTTCGTTTGCGTCGGCGCTTTTCTCCACTGGCCGCTGTGCTGCCAACTCTGCGCTTGCTTTCAACTGCTAGCCTCATTACCGCCTTAATATTTGGCGGCTATCGCTTTTTCACGCAGCCTAATCAAGCAGGAGCCTTAGAGTTTACGCCGCATGTGGTGGGTACGGCCACGCAGGCAGTTGGTGTGCTAGGCATGGCGGCGGCAGACATGGATGCGGACGGGGATATTGATATCGTCACCGGCGGTTCGGACGGCATTAAAGTTTATATCCACCAGGCCAATAATGTCTTTGAACAAAAAATTATGGACAGCGCAAAGGGGGAGCGCGTCCAAATAATTGATTTAGACGGTGATGGCGATTTGGACGTGCTGGCTACCCTCAAGCAAGACCCCAGCGTTAAGTGGTATCGCAATAATGGAGGTTTAGAATTTTCTGGCACATTGATTGGCACGGGGACTTATGCCAAAGCTTATGCTGGTGATATTAATGGTGATGGTGCGAATGACATTGTTACAGCGATCGATGAGAGTGGCTTGATTGTGCTGCGCCGCTGGATGAATAATGGCAGCGGCACGTTTGCCTCAACTTCACTTAGCAGCGACTCGGGAGTAACAGCCGTTACTATTGGCGACATTAACGGCAATGGTTATCGCGACATAGTTACCGGCGGATCAAAAGGTTTGCAAAATTGGGATACATCGAACGGTCTTACCTGGGCATTGAATGATATTGACTCCACTAACAAAAACAAAACACATATTGTTATTGGCGATGTCAATGGCGCTAGCGGCAACGATATTGTTACGGGCGATCAAGGCGAGGACACGGTGGCGGTTTATCGGCACATCGAGCATTCAACTTTTGAGAGGATTAAACTGACCGGTGCAGCCGACGCCACCACTGTGCAAATAATTGATATTGATGAGGACGGAGATGAAGACATTATTGCCGCCGGCCAAGATGACAACAATATCTGGTGGTTCAGTAACGACGGCAGTGAAGAATTCTCTCGCAGTTCGCTGGCCACGGGTCTACAGAGCGTGTTTAGTGTGGCGGTGATAGACATCGATAATGACAACGATTTTGATTTCGTAACGGGCGATCATTTTCAGGGCACCGTTTATTGGTATGAGCGCACGCGGGCCAAACCGCAAGCGACCGCTCCTGATAACATTCAGCAAACAGTCGACGGCGCTGGGCGCATTACTTTTGACACCACCGTATCCGATGGAGATAGGGATGCCACACGTCTGCGCATCCAATATTCGCTTGATGGCACGAAGTGGTACAAGCCGTGGTTGCTAAGCGCTAAACCAGCTGTGGGATCAGTGGATCTAAAAAATAGTAATGGGTACCAAGTGGGAACTGGTAATCCCATCGATACTAATTCCAATACGTCGGTTAAGCTAACACTGCTATGGGATACGAAATCCGTAAATAATACAGGCGGTCCCATTAAGGGCGATGTTGGAACAGTCCAGCTGCGGGTTATTCCGCGGGATAGCATTGGAAACGGGCCCACGACCACCAGTCAGCAATTCCGCGTGGACAATCAGCCGCCGCAAGGCTTGAGCGGTTGGCGAATAACAGCGATTGATGATACTTCCGCTACGCTTTCCTGGGACAAACCGACCGATAGTTCCAGTTTTAGCTATAAAATATATTACGGGACTAACCACGCTGACGTCTTAAATCAGACGAGCGATGTTTGGGATTCGGCCAAAGACGCAGCGCTGGACGACCAAGACACTACATCTACTACAATTAATGATTTGACCACTGGTGGGTTCTATACCTTCAAGCTTTTTGTGGAGGACAAATATGGTAATGAAACGGCCCCTCCTAGTATTCGAGGCAGCGCTAGCTCCATAAGCGAGACGCCTATTCCTTCTATCGGACCGACTATTCAACCAACGCCGACGATCACACCGTTCGGCGCCACTCCCACTCCCACTTCTACCCCGATCACTACCTTTGATCCCAATGCGACTGCGTCGCCCACTGCAGTATTCTCTCCTACACTGCCGCCAACTTTGTCCGGCGCTCCATCACCTACCCCTTCGACCAACAACCGACCGGTGGCCGATGCCGGCTTGGATCAAGCCGTCAATCCGGCGGCGCTGGTAATCCTGGACGGGGGAGCGTCCTATGATCCGGATGGCGATCTCATCACATATAAGTGGCAGCAGCTAGCTGGGCCGACGGTAAATATAATTTCTGAACAAACTAGCACGCCATCTTTTTCGGCGGGCGACGCGGGGGAAACATACATTTTTTCTCTAACTGTTCGTGATGATAATAGTACGGCGAGCAGCGATACAGTCACCATCGCGACGAAGGATTTGCCAGCGGCGGATACTATACCGGTTGATCAAGCACCGCGCCCGCCGGTGGTAATTGAACAACCCAGCACACCGGTAGTCATTAGCAATATTCTGCAACCGGCAAACTTATTCTTGTTTGTCTTAGCGTTGGCTTCCACTCTCTTATCACTGATCGAGCGCCTGATCCGTTATGGGCGGGATCGGCAGAGCCGTTCCGGATTAACTAGCCTTTCCAGCCCAACTAATACGCCGAAGGGAAAAGTTGTTCATTATCGGACCAATGAACCGATCGCCGGTGCCCAGGTATTAATTTATGGCGCGGATGGAAAGTTGCGGGCGCGTGACCGCACTAACAACAAAGGCGAATTCGCCACCCTCTTCCCCGTCGGCCAGTACACGATCGGCGTACAGGCGCCTGGCTTTACTTTCGCTCCATCGGCGTCGCAAACTATTGGGCTAGAGGGCGGCATTGTTTATACCGGCGGTAAAATAGCCGTTCGCGATAACAATAAGGCAATTGCCATTACCGTTCCGATGAAGCCGACCGGGCAGGAAATAAGTTCACTGCGAATCAAGCTGTTGCATATTTGGCAGGCGGTGCAGCGAGTGGGGCGTTACTTATCCTGGCCGGTATTTATTATTGGAGCGCTGACCAACACCTTTCTTATTTTCTTTGTCCCCAGCGGGTTGCATTTAGCAATCGAAGTTCTCTATGTGGTGCTGGTTATAGTAAAAGTTGCGCTAGAGGTCCGGGTGCGGCCGGCGTACGGGTTGGTTCGCGATGCTATTACCCATGTGCCGCTGGATCTGGCAGTGGTCCGGCTGTTTGAACAGGGCACGAACCGTATTGTGATGACTCGTGTTACCAATGGCCAAGGAAAATTCTTTGCTTTGCCGCCGTCGGGTACATACACGATTACCGTCACCAAGCCTGGTTACGGAGTGTTTTCCAAAGACAAAGTGGCCATAACGGGCGAGCAAGATTCGGTCCTGCAAATGACGGCTGACCTCATGCCTATCGTCCCGCAAGGGGGACTGCAAGCCGCCCGCGCCGCGGTGCTGTAGACATCCGGGCGGCCTTGACTATTCCAAGACGTCTACTTTGGCCAGCGCCAAAGTAGACTCTGAACTTCGCCAGCCAGCCGTCAAGGCAACAGCGGGCCATTGACGGACCGGCCTGACTGGCTCGTTGCGCTTGTCATAGGCAAAGACCGCCTGCCTATCAGCTAAGGTTGTGAAAATATCATCAGTGCGCTTTGATTAGGCCAAGAAGTACAGGCCTCTTTAATGGCTTAATATAGACATATTTTATTACTGCTCGCAGTAGCTAATAATAAACGGTTACCGTAATTCCTTGTAGAATT
>CAZUSC010000083.1:0-5761 GCA_964622915.1 uncultured Candidatus Saccharibacteria bacterium
GGGACAGAAGACTTTAACGCCCCAAAAAGAAGAATCTTTGTTAGAGGCAGCCTGGTTTCCAATTGATGTGGCGGTGCAAACGTTGGAATACGACACCGATCAAGACATTGTCCTAAAAGCGAAAGAAAAGCTGACGGGTATACCTGCCAGCGCACGTTCAAAGCGTGTTCGGACCAAAGAGCCCAGAGTGCACATAGAGGAGTATTAGCTATTGATATTTGCGCGGAAAGACGCGGTCAATTTACCCCAGCGGTAAATTGCCGCTAATGCTCAGATTCTCTCTGTCGTCCGTTGACGACAACCGTGCCCGAGAGTCTTCCGCGATTCTTTGCTTAGCAAATATCAACAGTTGCCTGCTACTTTCTGCCAAGCGTTGCGACTACTTGCATATTCCGAATGAGAACGCCGTCCACGACCTGTTTGGTGCAGTAGCGCACGAGCGTCTCTCGGGCGCGCCCCTTTTTATTATCAGGAACCAAATTCCACAAGCTTACCGATTGTAGGTACGCGAGGGCTTCCTTCGGGGAGAAGTATTCCTGATGCGCGAACACTCGTTGTTCAATATCTCGTAACTTACCAGTTCGAAGTGCTTCTTGGGGGTTGTATATTTTCTTTACATCGGGAATTTCACCTCCAATAAATTCTTGTAGCAAAGCTCGGTATCCTATCTTAAACCCTCCTATATCGTTCTTGTTGACTGCCAGAAATACTCCGCTTGGTTTCAGCACACGCCGTATCTCGCGCACAGAATTGGCATCCGAAAACCAGTGGAATGCACTGAAGGCGGTTACGGCATCAAAGTAGTTTTCTTTAAATGGCAGATTGTCCGTGGCTGCAATAGCGTAAGTGATACGCGACAGAGAATCGCGCTGTGCTTCGGCTACCATGTCGGGATCTTTGTCCGATCCCACGACCGTACAGTCATATGCCGCGAGCTGTCTTGTCGCAATACCAGTGCCACATCCCGCATCAAGAATAACTGCTTGCTTTCGGGAAGTTTCTAGACGTTGCCAGAGATATTCAAATACTTCATTTGGAAAATCTTGTCGTGCGCGCGCATATTGCGTTGCCAAATTTCCAAAATCACCGTACGAGTGGTTTTTTCTGACTTCCTTGTCCATGTAGCAAGTGTAACATTTGGCACTGGTCCTTGACAATTTCAAAAAAATAGTATAATAATATAAGGCTCTGAAACTGGTGTTTCGGATGAGCCCGCTGGCTCTTTTGACAATATTTAGAATCAAAAAGGGGGAGGGAACAAAATGAGTAGAAAAATTTCCTGGAGAACTGACATCACGCGGGTTCGCAAGAATAAGCTTACAACCTACGGAGTTGACCAAGAAAAAATTATTGCGTCATTTTCATACGAGGAGATGGTGTACTTGTTACTGTTTGGCAGAAAACCGACAATTACTGAAGCAACGATGCTGCGCGCAGTAATTTTATCCCATTGCAGCCACGGTATTACCGGCCAGAGCACGCTTGCTGTTCGTATGGGCGTGGACACTGGGGCATCGCTACTGAACTCGGTACTCGGGGGGCTCCTCGTGGGTTCCGGCGCATTCCATCAGGGTAGTTTAGAGGTAACGATGCGCGGGCTACAAGAAGCGCACGCATCTGGAGATGCGAAACAATATGCGGAGCGGGCGCTTACCGACAAAAAAGTACTGTTCGGCTATGGTCATCGTTTCCACACATACGATCCGCGAGCGCGTGTCTTGATGGATCTCTGCGACCAGCATTTGTATGTTGGTCCCTATGTGCAAACTGCTCGTGCAATTGATGAGGTTCTGTTCAGGCGGAAGGGTGTACGGATGAACATTGAGGCCGCGGGAGGCTCAATCTTGCTTGATTTGGGATTTCCTACAGAGGCCGCGCCGCTTATCATCCTTATCGGCAGAGTTCCCATGCTCGCAGCCGCATACCTGGAACGGCTTGCGGAAGAGCGTGCATCGTTCCAAAAGGTCGTGGTATCTGATGTTTTGGAGGATTAGAAGCATGCAAAAAAGCATAGTAGTGTATGCGGTGATACCAGCACGCGGTGGGTCAAAAGATATTCCGAGGAAAAATCTCCGACTGTGCGCTGGGAAGCCGCTGATAACATACATCATTGCAACTGCCTTGCGAGCACCCATTCTCAACAAGGTGTTTGTGTCTACTGAAGACAATGGGATTGCGAGTATAGCTGCCAGTGCAGGCGCTACGGTTATTCGTCACCCCGCGCGACTTTCTGTAGATAGAGCGACAAGCTTTGGGGTCGTGCGCTATGCGGTGCGGTACTGGAGAGAAGAAGGAGAACAACCAGATATTGTGGTAATACTCCGTCCAACGGCGCCGCTGTGTGCCGTACAGGACATCCAATCGGCTGTAGAGCTGCTCGGGGCATCTCTGAACGCTGACTCAGTTACCGCTGTTACAGAGGCTCAAGTTCATCCATACCGAGTCTGCAGAATCAACCGGTACGGACAGCTGAAACAGTTTGACGAGCGGAGTCCAGAGACTAGATATCCAAAAAGGCGACAGACATTCGGTAAAGTGTATGTGAGAACAGGAGGGCTCTATATTAGCAGAAGGAAGATAATCGAGTCCGGGCGCCTCTGGGGCGAGCGCAACTTGCCTTATGTGATGCCGAGGGAGCGCGCGATGAACATAAACGACGAACTGGATTTTCTTATAGCCGAGATGCTTTTACAGCGGAGATGATCAGCATACAAACCCCTATCACAGGCAGATAGGGTATTTTATTACAGCACTTCGGTGCACATGCGTCACGATAGTAGTGGGCATTGTAAGTATGAAATTAGGATCCCGCTTCCAGGCTATTCCAAATTAATTGATCGAGGGTATTAGTCGGATGTAATCCGGCGGCTTTAAATTGATGTTTGAGCGGCGTCATTTCGGAAATAGTTGGAATTGTGTTGACCTCTAATACATCCACAATATTATCGCCCAGCATCATGTCGACTGTGGCGATACCGCGGCAGCCCAGCTCTTCATAAACATCACGGGCAATTGATTCAGCCTGGCCGATGAGGTGATTATCACTGCTAGTCGGCGTGTGCAGCGTAACGCGGCCGGGCCGACGCTTGGCCAGGTGGTCATAATAGGCACTTTTTTGCGGCACAATGATTGTGGGTGGCAGCGTGCGAACTTTACCATTCTTGTCTGGCAGGATGGTTATGGCCACTTCCGTGCCGGGCATTTTTTCTTGTAAGAGAATATCGCTGAATTTTTGGGTACGGGCGATAGCAGCTGATAAGTCACGGAGACTCTCTACATATTCAATGCCAGCGCTGCCTTCTTGATTAGTAGGTTTAACAAAAAAAGGCGGTAAAAAAAGATCGGGCGCTCGCTCGAGGATATGTTCTAATGAATCATTCTGGCGGAAGCGGTAGGAGCGGGGAGTATTAGCCACATCATCAATCGCTTGGGCGAAGAGATGCTTGTTGGAAGTCTGCTGGCAAGTGTCTGGCGGCGAGCCGACGACCGGAATATCCAGGAACTTACCTAGATTGTGCAACGAGCCATCATCGCCGCCCACACCGCGTACCGCTGTCACTAAACTATCTACCGGATGCGCCATTAAGCGCTGTAGTGCAGCCGCTGGCGCTAGAGGCCGCACGGCCTTTCCCAACATTTTCATTGTGGTGTCGATGGCGCCGGTACGCGGCAGACTGCCGAGCGGAACTTTCCATTGGCCATCGGCTGTAATTTCCACCGGCGTGACGTCGTATTTTTCGCGGGGCAAATAATGGCAAAGCCAGCGGCCGGTGGCACTCGACAAATCATGGTTATCGAGGCTGCCGCCATAGAAAACAACCACCCGTGGTCTTCTTCTTAACATTGTATATCCGAAGGATTAGCTAAAAATCAGTGTTATTAAGAATAACACGATTTATGTTGTAGGTTGTAGTTAATAGTGAGTAGTTATTTACTGGTTTGACCAGTGGTGTCTTTGAGCCACTGCAACGTGCCGCCCAGTTTTTCAATAGTATCCCGGTCGCCGGGGCGGATTCTGCCAAACCAATAATTTTTGTCTTCTGGCGAAGGTTCTTTTTGATGAACGAAGTAGAAAAGGTAGGTGAACCACTTAGCTTCTAATACTTCTTCGTCTATAACTGCGGTGCGGGATGTGAGCGCCGGTTTTTTGCCAGTGGACTTGGTGCGGCGCATGGCGACCAGCAGGTCTTCTTTATTATTAACCTCGCCGTTATAGACATAATCAATCCAAAACTTGTTTTCGGGGTCAGTTACTTCCTTATCGAAAACGGATCGGTATATTTCATTCATCTGGCCAATGATGGTACGAATGGCCGGGCGGACTTTCGTTAAGTTGTTAGCAGTATTGGGCGCCGCTTGAGCCGCGGCGGTAGTACCGGTGGCCACAATGCCTTTGAAGGCAGTAATGGGAGTACCCTGGGCGTACTGTCGATATAATTCCGGATACTCTTTGCGCACCTGGCTAGGTTTATAGCCCATGGCCGCCAAGATAGCGGGGCTGGCAATCAGGCGCAGGGCGCCTTTTTGCATCAGGTAGATGTTAGTGCCAATGCCGACCACCCAGCCGTCGGGATATTTATCAATATTGAATCCGCGCGGATGACGGGCGAGGACCGCGGCATTAGCCGGGACGCGCTGGCTTTCATCAGGATAGCCGTCTGCTTCGTAAAAACGATCCTTCAAGTATAAATGTTTGCTGATGGTACCCGCGGTGGCCTCGAGGGTCTTCCAAATGCGCCCGCCGTGAAAGGGGCCGTCATAGATGGCCATGCCGCCAGGAAACGAATCTGTTTTGGTAATGGCCGGTCCGGTCGGAAATTCGCTCAAGTGGACGGTGGAGGTGGGATACAGATTGCCACTGGGGAATTTTAAGGCTCCTCTGACAGCATCGCTTATCGGCCGCTTGCGCAGTTTATCGTCAATGTAATATTTGGTGCCATTAGGATGGACCAACACTTTACCAATATAGATTTTGTTTACCGAAGTGGTTTGCGGATAGCGGGCTAGGTCAGTGTCAGAAACCGTGATGATAATATCAGATTTGAAAAAGTGATTCTCGTTCAGCCAACGGTCGAGCACGCCCGGAATAACCCAGCTTTTCTTGCCGTCACGGATGAAATATACCTGTGGCTTCGTAGGGGATTTAATAAGAGTGCCATTAGGCAGGAAATTGGGGTTGTGGGGCGAAGGATAATTAGCGGCGCTGACTTTAAAACCGTTCACGGCTGGCGTGTTACTATTAACGGCTGCTGCCACAACCGGTGTGTTGCCGCCATTATTAGCTTTTTGATAGCCCATCGCTCCTACCAAGGCCGAATAGGTCGTCTTATCGCCGCGATTGACGCGATCCGCCCAATAAATCCATTCCGATGTGGAGGGATTGCGGCCGTAAACTTGGCGAAAAGCTTGGTTAATTTGATCTACGAGAGCGGCATCAGCCGGCAGAGCGGAAACAGCAGAGCTAAATAAAAAAATAGCGGCGAGCAAGCTGCGACCAAGGTGAATCATTTATGCATATTATCACGAAATGTGATTCTTGGCGGAGACGGGAGGATTCGAACCTCCGAAGGGGTTTAAGGCCCCTTAACAGGTTAGCAACCTGCCTCTTTCGGCCTCTCAGACACGTCTCCCCAAAACGAAGTTTACCATACTCTATTGGGCAAATTCATTCAAGAAAAGCATGAAATGATGGATTGATTAAAGAGAGGATTTCAAGTATAAACATCAGGTAGGATGATCAAGCGTCCATAGCTCAGTTGGT
>CAZUSC010000084.1:0-3299 GCA_964622915.1 uncultured Candidatus Saccharibacteria bacterium
CGGACGGCCGCGCGGCTAGTTGGGTGATTTTGGTTTGTGTCGCATTTGTTTTCGTGAACACGCCGAGCAGGGGCCTATTCCCGGTGTTCGCAAGTCCTCTTGGTAAGTAGCAAGTATAAAGTAGTAAGTATCAAGTATTAAGTATCAAGTATCAAGTATTAAGTATTATGTATACGACATCAATTCAACGGAATAAAGCCAAGCAACAGTTATTTATCGATATCGGTTTTAGTGGTGGTTTTGACGCCGTCGTCGCTCGATACTTTATACCTACTACTTAATACTTTCTACTTATCACCTATGGACCAGATTGCTAACATGTTAACTAGTTTGCTGAATGCGCAGCGCATCGGCAAAGCGCGGGTAGCCGTGCCTTATTCCGGCTTCAAAAAGGATTTGCTCGATTTTCTTCAGGAGAAAGGCAAGATCGCTAAAGTTCGCCTGCAAAAAAGTCCGCGTACGAAATTGATTGTGACACTGGCGTATGACAAGAAGACCGCGGCGATTAGCGGCCTTAAACGACTAAGCTCGCCTGGTAAGCGCATGTATGTTAAAAGCGACGAGATTCCCTATTCTTACCAAGGCTATGGTTTCATTGTGGTATCCACGCCGGAGGGCTTAATGGATGACAAGCGGGCCCGCCAAAAAGGACAGGGCGGCGAGCTAATTTGCGCTGTGTGGTAAATAAGTATCAAGTATCAAGTATTAAGTATCAAGTATTAAGTAGCAAGTATTAAGTATTATGTATACGACATCATTTCAACGGAATAAAGCCAAGCAACAGGTATTTATCGATATTGGTTTTAGTGGTGGTTTTGACGCCGTCGTCGCTCGATACTTTCTACCTGCTCCTTAATACTTTCTACTTACGATCTATGTCTAGAATTGGTAAACAAATTATTACCTTGCCGACCGGCGTAACCGCGGAAGTGGCCGGCCAAACTATTAAAGTGAAGGGGCCCAAAGGCGAGTTGTCTTATAATGTTCATCCGGCTATCTCCGTCACTATTAGCGCCGGGCAAGTAACTTGTTCTGTCGCCAGGCAATCCAAACAGGCCAGCGCGCTTTGGGGTACCAATCGGGCAGTGATTGCCAATTTAGTCAATGGTGTTCACACCGGATTTAAAAAAGAATTAGAACTTCATGGAGTGGGCTACCGGGCAGCGGTGAAAGGGCAAAATCTAGAATTGCAGCTTGGGTTTTCCCACGTCGTCACGGTGCCGGCGCCGGCGGGCATAACTTTCACGGTGGAAAAGGAAAAAATTACTGTCGCCGGAATTGATAAAGTAACAGTCGGTCAGGTTGCGGCGGACATCCGAGCACACCGCAAGCCGGAGCCTTATAAGGGAAAAGGTATAAGATATGTGGGCGAACATGTTCGCCGCAAGGTCGGTAAAGTGGTTGGCACAACCAGCGCCTAACAAAAGAGCTATGCCCAGTAACAACAACTTCATTATTAGCTCGCTTCGACAACAAATTGCAAAATCGAAACCTATGTATTACAAGAACAAACAATCTTCATTTTTAACCTCAACTACTTCCGCTCGCTAAGGCGTTGTCGGATGAAGTTTTGTTACTGGGTATGAATAATAATTTGCGACAAAAAAGACATCACCGTTCGCGCCAGCGCCTGCTTGGCTCAAGCCAGCGTCCGCGGGCTAGCGTTTTTCGCAGTGCTAAGAGGATTGGTGTGCAGTTGATCGACGACTCTAAGGGAAAAACATTAGCGGCCGTTCTTGGTGTACCAAAAGCAAAAACTACTAAGATTGAGCAAGCGACCCAAGTCGGGGAACAGATTGCCAAACTAGCCCAAGGCCAAGGCATCAAGGTAATAGTGTTTGATCGCAGCGGCTATAAATACCATGGCCGGGTTAAAGCCTTGGCCGAAGCGATGCGGCAGGCTGGCCTCCTGTTTTAAGGCATAATACATCTATGGACAATTCTACCAGCGCCAAATCAATTAAGCCGGTATCGGGAAATCGGAACAATCGACGCCCTTATGGACGACGAGAGGATGTTTCTAGTTATGACCACGAGGTACTGGACATTGCCCGGGTCGTGCGGGTGGTAAAAGGTGGGCGTCGTTTTCGCTTCCGCGCCAGCGTGGTGGTTGGTGACCGCGCCGGTAAAGTTGGCTTTGGCACAGGGAAAAGCCGTGATATTCAAGATGCCATTCACAAAGCCCAAGCCCAGGCGGAAAAATATTTAATTACCTTACCGCTACAAGAGAGAACAATTACGCATGCCGTTTCCGCCAAATTCAAAGGAGCAAGCATCATGCTGCGTCCGGCTAAAGCGGGGACTGGCGTGATTGCCGGCGGCGTAATTCGGACGGTGGCAGAAATGGCTGGTATTGCCGACCTAGTTTCCAAGTCGTACGGGTCATCCAACCGAATCAGTAACGTCCGGGCCACCCTGAAAGCCTTGCAGTCGCTAAAGCAATTTACCAAAAAGTAGATCACTATGATCCAGCAACTTCCTCAAGTAGTCCATCGTAAAAAGCGCCGCGGACGCGGTATTGGCGGACGAGGCGCCAAGTCAGGCCGCGGCATGAAAGGACAAAAGTCCCGCGCTGGCTATTCTAGCAAGGCCGGCTTTGAAGGGGGACAAACGCCGCTCTATATGCGCTTGCCCAAAGGGCGTGGTACCAAGCAAGTTTTTGCCTCCCAAGCAATAAAGCATCAAATCATCTCGGTGGGTGTCCTCAATAACTTCCCCGGCCAGGCAATTATCGGGCCGGGCATCTTACGCCGGGCCGGCCTTTTGTCTGGTAGAAATCAGTCGGTCAAACTTATCGGCAATCAACCAGTAAACAAAAAATTGACGGTGCGCGTTCATGCAGCCAGTGCCGGTGCCCAAAAAGCAGTAGAAGCGGCCGGCGGGAAGGTAGAAATCATATCTAGGTAGTAGGTTATAGCTTGTAGGTTGTAGACGCTACTTACGAAATCGACACGAATACCTGATACCTTATACTAAATACCTGATACTATATCCATGATTCGTTGGCAAAAAATATTCCAAGTTTTCCGTGTCCCGGAATTACGTCGCAAGATTTTTATTGTTCTAGGTCTGCTGGCCGTATTTCGGTTGGCTTCCGCACTGCCGGTGCCAGGTGTTCCTCGCGAAAGCCTGGAAAGTCTTTTTTCGGGTAATCAGTTGTTTGGCCTGCTCGATATTTTTTCTGGAGGAGGGCTGTCTAACTTATCAGTTGTGATGCTTGGGGTGGGACCCTATATTACCGCCTCCATCGTTATGCAATTAATGACAATGATTATTCCGCGGCTAGAAGAGATGCAAAA
>CAZUSC010000085.1:0-21000 GCA_964622915.1 uncultured Candidatus Saccharibacteria bacterium
GATTGACCATATGTCGCATACATATGAGCCGCACAGCGAGCCGTACCTGGCGGCACTCAACAGCTTAACGTACTTGCTCCAAACAGAATTTCTGGACAAGATTGACCGAAAGACTGCCGAAAATACGGTGTTGCTGGTAACGGCCGATCACGGCCATGTGGTGATGAAGACGGACGAAACTATCTATATCAACCAGTGGCCAGAAATCACGGAATCACTGGCTAAGAGCCCCGCCGGCAAGACAGTCTATCCGTGGGGCAATACCCGCGATGTGTTTCTAAAGGTAGCTGAAGACAAGATTGATGAAGCAATCTCCTTTCTCTCGGAAAAGCTGGCAGGAAAAGCGCGCGTCGTTCGCTCGCAGGAGGAAGCCGACAAGGGACTTTTCGGGATCGGACAAGAGCATCCGCAGTTCCGCCAGCGGATTGGCAACGTGCTGATACTGCCTTACGAGGACTACACGGTTTGGTACCAGTATCCTGGTCACGAAAAGAACAAGCACCGTGGTATGCACGGAGGGTTGAGCCGGGAAGAGATGCTGACGGTTCTTGGTTTCGCGACTCTAAGTGATTTGCTATAAAAAAATCCCCGCTACTAAAAGTGATTCGTTGCGGGGTGCTAGTTTGCCTTCTATTAGTCGGCTACAGAGAGCCTAGGCGATAAACTTGCCTACAAACTGTACTGGCGGTTCCCCATCAGCTCTTTTTTCCACAGTGCCAATGGGAAGGATGTTGGGTGTGTCGGGTTCTTTCCCGACGGGATCAAGAATGGAAACGACCATCAGCCCGAGATTAAAGACTCTGTCCATTTCCTCGGACTCAATCTTTCCGTCACGGGCAATCAAGTCAAAGATGGGCGGGTGATGCCAGGTAGATCGATCAAGCACGACTTTGCAATCCGGCGGCAGGACGCGCGGTATATTATCCACCAAGCCTCCGCCAGTAATATGAGCATGGGCAGCAAACCTGGCTCCGATCCGGTTCTGGATTTCAATTTGATTGATCCAGATTGGCGCTGGTTTCAAAAGAGCATCCGCCAATGTTTCTCCCAAGTTAGGCCAGTGTTTAAGAAGTTTGTGCCTGGCGCGCGAAGGCCGCTGCTTGAGGTCAAAAACTTGCCGGATGAGAGAAAAGCCGTTAGAAGCGGGGCCATCCGACCGCCACCCCCAAACAGTTTGCCCTTTCCGAACGTTACCAGTAATAACGTGATCATCTGGAACGCCGATGGCCATTGTATTCACATTGACCATCCAATCATGCTTAAACATATCGGGCAATTCAGCCGTTTCCCCACCGATAAGTCGACACGTGCCGGCATGCTTACAGCCATCGATTAGGCCGTCGATGATTCTGATGTGTTTTTCTGGATCAAGTTTGCCGACATCAATGACATCAAGCAGGCCCAATGGTTTGGAGCCCGCTACATACATGTCCTGCAGAGACATAGCCGCAGCGTTAATGCCAATCACTTCATACCGCTCGGTCAATGCTCCTAAGATCGCCATCGTGCCGGATCCGTCGGCGCTGGCACTGGCTTTGTTTGTCTGTCTGCCCAGTTGAATCTCGCCAGCGAATCCGCCGATTTGATCCGAGTCATCTGGCCACGTCTTAGCAATACGCTCTCGGATCATCGCCACAAAGCGATCAGCCGCGGTAATATCAACCCCGCTCTTCGCATAAGCCGATGCAATCGCAGTCATGATTGCTTCTCCTAATTGT
Source organism: uncultured Candidatus Saccharibacteria bacterium (assembly GCA_964622915.1). Classification (GTDB taxonomy): domain Bacteria; phylum Patescibacteriota; class Andersenbacteria; order UBA10190; family UBA10190; genus CAZUSC01. Next base: position 1,719 of record CAZUSC010000085.1, read on the forward strand.
TCAAGGATCTTCAGCCCTACTTACGCTGGATACACCAGCAATTTACTTTAAGACAACCTATACATTCTGACCAATGGATATAAAAATCCCCGCCGATTCACTATGGATCGGACCAGAGTCTCGTAGAGCATGCTTCTACAAACTACTCACTACCAACTACTCACTCGTTACGGATATTACGGCCAAGTTTCTTCCTTCACAGCGGTCATGAACAAGTCAGGGATAGCTACATCGTCCGGTAGTTCTAGAATAAAGCGAATAACCTTGGCGGCTTGAGCAGGATCCATCAGCTTGGATTGATCGATGTCTGGAAAACGATCCAGCAGCAGTTGCGTGCGCATGCCGGACGGGCTAAGGGCTGTCACTTTAATGCCGAGCTGACGTCCCTGCATGTATAGCAGCTGACTCAACCCCAGCAGGCCCCACTTGCTGGCCACATAGGCCGGTGAGTTTTCTTTGATCCGTTTGGCCAGGCTAGAGACAATATTAATAATGTTCCCGCTGCCCTGCTTTTTCATGATCGGAAATACCAGGTGCGACATGACATAGGCACCGCGCAAGTTAGTGGCCACAATGCGATCCCACTCGGCGATGGAAAGTGTTTCAATGGTAGCGATTACGTTCACTCCCGCGTTATTAACAAGAATATCAAGGCGGCCCTGATCGGCAACGATTTTGCTGACAACTTCCTGGGCTTGCTTTTCATCACGCACATCGCAAGCCAGGCCAAAAACCTCACCTGCTTCTGTGGCAGTCAGACTGGCTTTAATCTTCTGGGCCGAAACGTCAGCCGCTTTCTGGTCAATATCTAGCACATAAACAATCACCCCGGCCCGCGCCAGTTCCCGGCTGGTAACTTGCCCAAGACCACGCCCGGCCCCAGTTACCAAAGCTACTTTTCCTTTCAGTGTCATGGTTGATTTTATTGTAATCTGTTGGTTAATAATTGTTAAAATCATGGCGCAATACTACTTCTTTTTTGCCATTTTGGCAAGAGCAGCACTAAGCTCTCTTGTGCCAGTTTGCTGCCTAGGTATTTATCTGATACATAGAGATGGGAGGGCGGAGTGTCCGCCAGTAAAGGGATCAAAATCGTCACGGAGAAGCACAATGTGTACTTTCATCCATCCGGAGATCGGTCTGCGTGCTCATATAGTGGCCTCGGCCAGCCAGCTAATCGGCCAAGCCAAGTACTGTTACTTGAGTGAGGAATGCAACCCACCAGCGACAGTTAACTGCGTCGTAATGGTTTCCTGGGTCATGGCAAAACACGGGATCAGCATGCCGGCCGTCAATGCTCATCTACTAGATAATCTGTTGCGCAGCGGCGAACTGATTACTCTGGGCCGGCCGGGTGATCTGATATTCGTTAGAGCCTCTAGCCGGCCACATGATCATGTCGGCATGCTCACGTTTCGGGGTAGAGTGGTCCATGCCTGCGCCGCACGCGGTACGGTGGTCGAAGACGACTATGAAGAGTTTGTTGATAAATCAACCGACAGACCACGGATGGTCTCTGTCCTGGAAAAGAAGATCGGGCTGACACCACAGGACGCTGAGCAGTATGTTAGAGGCAAGCTTCCGGCCGCTGTTGCGCAAATTATCGAAGACCACACCAGCAGTCAGTGCTTCGACTGCGAGTTGCTTGTTCAAAAAGCGTGGCAAGTCGAGCACCCCCTGGAAGAAACCGCCTATTAACAGACTGCGCACCCCTTGCTGGCACAATCTGCACAACCAGAAAGCCAGCTTTTTTTAATCCAACCGCTCGGCGGTGGAGGGGCGACCGAGCAAATAACGGATATTGTTAAAATTCAAGGCAATCACTAGTAAGTTTACTAATATTAAGACCACGCCGAGGGCAATCAACAAATCCACGCCCACGTTGCCGGCAAGATTAAGCAAAAAATGAACCAGGGGCGCGTCGGGGTCATCTCGAAGTTCTTGAGCAAAGACTTGCCGCACAAAAATAACAGGACCAGTTAAGGAGGCAGCAATTAAGGCCACGCCAAAAGCAGCGCCAACCACGCTGCCAGCAATATTGGCCAGGGCCAGGCGTCCGCTGCGCAACACTGACGGAACTTCCCTAAGCTGCAGCCGCACTTGCGCTTCCATAATGTCGGAAAACATCTGAATTCTCGCTTTGAAACCAGTCCACCAACCATACTTTCTTTCCTTGATCGTTTGGGTAAGCCCCGGCACCACCTTGTATTGAAACCCGCGGCCATAATAGCGGGCATAAAAGTTAAGTGCTGCTTCAATCATAAAATCCTGCTTGTATTGTGTTGGAACTTTCTGCCATAGTCGACGGGTTACTGCCCGCTCACCGCCTAGCAGAGGAATAATAGAGAGAATAAACCTTAAATAATAGATAGTCCGGTTAGTCATGGCGATCACCATATCGGTTTTATCGGCCAAAACGGGCGCCAGTGTTTCCGTAATAGTCAGGTGCGTTAAGCCTCGTACATCGGCGTCGCAGAAATAAATGATATCCGCCTGGGCAGCTCTTACTCCCGCCTCCATGGCTTGCCCTTTGCCTTGATTGGCCGGCTGGACAATTAATTCGACGGGAAACTTCCTTGCTACCTGCGCCGTGCCATCCGTAGAGCCGTCATCCACAACAACAACGCGCGCAAACCCCGGGTAAGAAGTCAAAACTTGCAGCACCTGGCCGATCCGCCGTTCTTCGTTATAGGCGGCTACGACGGCCGCTACTGTCTTGGTTTGAGTTGACGTGTTAGCCATAAACTAAACAGTCTATAAGCCAAAGCAGTAAATATCAAAACCACCAAGCCGACTTGCAGCTTGTTATAAAGCGGCAGCAAATTAGCTGCGCTTTGCCCCGCAAAATATACAATCGGTATAATGACCGCCAGCCAAATCATTGCGCCCAGCGTGTTAAAGACAGAAAACGTCAGCAAGGGAACGTGTCGCGAAGCCACATAAAAAATCATGGCGATCCGGCTGCCATAAAGAAACTTGATAAAGAGCAGCGCTAAAAAAGGACGTTGGCCCGTCAAGCGAGTCATTAACTCGGCCGCTTGCGCCCGTTGTTTTTGAAACCACGGTACAGTGGGTAACCGGCGTAGAATGGTATCACTTAATAAGAACCAGATAGTATCCGATGTAACTGTGCCGGCCAGCGCTGCCAGCGCTAAAGTAATAGGCGACCAGCCTAACTGGATAGCCAAATAGGTGGCAGTAATAATGACGCTTTCACCAAAGAAAAAGGCGCCAACAAAAACGGCTGGAAGATGGTAGGCGGTAAGTAGTTGCGTGATCAAATTTGAATCAATCATCTGCAAATTTAGTATGAATGAGGAAAGCTGTTGATGCTACACGATAGCTTGTCGGGTTCTGACGGCAACATAAAAACGGCTCTCTCTGGCGAATGAGCCGTTTTTACGCGCTTAAGGCTGTTTTAGGCAGCGTCTCGCTTATAGTGCTCGCGGCAGTAAACTGCCCGTCCTTCCGTTGGTTGGAAGGGTACTTTTGTGGGCTGGCCACAAGTAGCACAGACAGCATCGTACATTGGTCTGTCCCCTCGGTCGGCTCGCGGCTTCGAGCTGCGAACGTTGCGGAAACAGTCGCTGCAATATACAGGGCGGTCTCCGGACGGCTGGAAAGGCACTTGCGTTTCCTTGCCGCAGTTAGAACAGACAACGTCAAACATTTGACGTTCTGATCGATCAAACATATTTCGTCACCTACCTTCTTAAAAAAATTGTTAAAGTTCGAGGTTAGCTTTTGTCTTGTTTGTTGTTAACAGCAAGACTGCTCTACTTTGACCGACGCTCGACTTTCACAATATTCCTAAGAAATTAGGGGATACGCTTTAGTCCCTTACGCCTACTTACGAGCCATTGTTACCCTCGTGATTGGCAGCTTGTCACCTTCGGCTGCGGTTGTCAAGCTAATAATAAAAAAGAGGGTACGCTGCCATGGCATACCCGACTTGTTAGGCAAGAGTGTTCAGCTCGTCAACTGAAGCCGATAGTTGTCCCGAATCCGCCTTAGTTGGGTCTTAAGCTGCTCCAACTGATCCTTTTCGTACATAATGTCTTCCTGTTTGTGTCCGGGAGCAGCGGTAGCACAGCCATGACAATCCGTCCGCTTGTGGGATGGACTGGCCAGGCAGAAGCCGCCTTCAATACTACGCTTAATAGTACCCAGGCGGGCCTCGACGATGGACCAGATGCGGCCGAACCGGCGGCTGTCTTGTGCGTCGTCAAGATTCAGGTCATCAAACGACAGGCTTTTCAACTCCTTAATTAACGGCGAGTTGCGCGGGAGACATCCTGTCCCAGCGCCACGAAGCTTGTTCTTCGCGATCATGGGCGGAAGCTCCTTGAAAGGGCAAGGGTACACGCACATACCACACAAGCATGGGCGTCATTTACACCATGCCACTAAGCGCTTACGGGCGCCCAAGCATTTTGTTATTTCTTTCTAACTTTATCCGCCGTTGGCATCACGCACAGTGGGGAATTTACTGGCTGGCTGGTAAACAGAAACAAAGTTTTCCTCCCGAATACTTTTGCCGTTTTTAGTAACTATCTGCGCTATGGCGGCCGTCTGTGTGCCATCCGATTTCTTGCTTGTAACAAACGGCCCATTTACTTTTACCTGCCGGCCATCCTTGGTGCCCCAGACGTCAAAAACGACCTTAGTGCCCTGAATAGCTGTTTTAAGCAGTATGGGTTGGCCGGTATCATTCTTAAATCTAAAATCGGTGGAAGGAGCATAGACCGTCGCATCAAAACCGGGGGTGCCGTAATACGCCACAGCATACGAATGGTTGCGCCGCGCCGTAATGTCCAGACCGGCTTGCATGGCGGCTCGAAAAGCTGTCGTAGAAACCTGACAAATGCCTCCGCCATACTCTGGGCTGGTGGCGTTTTGCTTAATTACCAGCTCTGGTAAATAACCATTGGTGGCATCGACTGTGCCCAAATATTGATTGAAAGAAAATTCCTCACCGGGCATAACGACCAGGCCGTTAAATTTTGTGGTACCCACTTTGATGTTGTGAATACGGTTAGCCGGACTGCCGGCAAAGTTGGTTTCTCCTCGCGTCAACTGGTCGGGAAACTTTAATTTCTTAAAATCTTCGGCCGAGAATATCGCCGGACGATATTCTTTCATTGCAATTGTGACGGAAGTTTGTCCGGTGGCCAGGGCGCTGCGGATAGCCAGGGATGTTTTAATACCATCGACAATTTTTCCCTTGCGGCCGCCGTTGATTAATTGCAGCTGTGCCCCGGCTTGGATAAAGCGGCTATTGGCTCCCAAGTCATTAACCTTGGGCGAAACTTGCACGTTTAAATAGTCATAGATCGCCCCCGGACGCAGCTGCAGTAAAAGAGTATCGCCCCCGTCGGAACGGGTTTTATACCAACTATTGAGCGCGGCGGCGCTTACCGACCAAGTACGCGAGCCATATTTTAAAACTAAAGGCTGGCTTTTGATGGTGTTAAGACGGCTCGTTGAAATTGTTACTTCGTTTAATAAAACATTAGTAGCGCTAGCCGTAAGTGGGATAGCCAAAACGCTGAAAGCGATCAAGACTACGGGCAGGAAAATCTTCATCGATAGGTACTCTGGACTTTTGCTAAGCTAGGCCGAACAATCAACATCGAATCTATTCACCTCCGCACCAGAACGGGCTCCTAAAAAGGTGGTAATCAGGGCGACATTCTCCCGAACGCTCGCCCACAAACTAGGGTCATCCTCCCTGGCTAGTGTTTTATCTACCGGTTCAGCCGCCGTCTTACGAATAGTTTGGCCGGGCTCGCCATAGCCCTTAATTGTAATTTGCATCTTCTGGCGGCCAAATTCTAAGGCTGTGCTGGTAGAAGGAAACCAAATATCTAAATAATAACCGCTATAACGAGGGTTCATGCGGTCCTCGACGATAAATTCTTGTCCATTGATATCGAGCAACGTGCCAAGCGGCAGGAAGTTGGAAGCGACCACGCCGGGCCGGACGCGCGTACCAGCTGCTGTAATGCAGGGGGTAGCGTCCGTTTGATACGGCGAAGGCGCATAAGCACTGGATTGCACGGTAAACTTAGTACCGACGGCCGGCTTGATTCGCTCTAGCTTGCGGATACCCAGCAAAGACGTTAATTTTCCCCACCAGCTTTGCGCGGCGGCCCTCTCTTCTGGCGGAACAGCAATTTGAACACGTAAGGCCGAGTCCGATTCATCAGCTAAGTATGAATCGAGACCTTGAGCGAAGGCTGTAGATGTTAAACTGGTTACCGCTAAGGCAAAGACAATAAGTTTTTTTATCATTACTTTATAGAATACAACATTTTTTCACTTCTCCCACAACTAAGGATACACTTAAGGAATTATGGCTGGTGAAGTAGGACATGTGGTGTATGCGGCGCGTCTGTTGCCCTGGTTGGGCGATCAAATAAAAGATGCCTCTTTTTGGGCTGGTACTTTATTTCCCGACATCCGGCATTTAGGAGTGGCCAGTCGTTATCGTACTCATCCGGCCAAAGTTACCTTGCAATCGATAGTGGGCAAGGATGATTGGCATACCGGTATGCGCGCCCATGCTTGGATAGATGCCACGCGGGAACAATTCTTGCGGACAAAAAATATTAAAGAAATTCTTCCTTGGCATCCCTTTGTGCCTCATGCCCTCAAGTTGGCGGAAGATGAAATATTGTATGACCGGTTTGATGATTGGAACTTAATTCATCGCGCCCTTAACCGTATTTACGATCAGGAATTATATTACGTGCAGTCTAAGGAGCATTTGCACCGCTGGCACGCCACACTCCAGAAATACTTCGCGCATAAACCTTCTGATAGTAGTCGCCGCCAGTTGTCGCTGGCGATTGGGTTGTCAGGGGCCAGTGCTGATGAGCTCAACAGTGTTGTCAAAATGTTAAGAGAAGACAAACGCAACCTAAACATGCTGGGACAGTTTCACGACCATTTTGAGGCGCTTTTGAATTAAGGCAATAAACCGGACAATGCAACAGCCCCGCCAAGGCGGGGCTGTTGCTGTCTACTCGCGTTTTTATTTATCGGCGCTTGCGACGGGAGGTGGTTTTGCGCTTAGCAGTTCGTTTGCGAGCAGTCTTGCGTTTCTTCGTTGATCGCTTGCGAGATGACTTGCGTCCGCCTGATCGTTTCTTAGTGGCTCGTTTGCGAGAGCTCTTCTTCTTAGGCATGCGTACCACCTCCTTTCAAATTTGTAGTGCCCAAACAGCCGTACCGAAAAAAATTTCTGTAACGAAACGTTTCCCCTCCTGAAAACATTTCCCTCATATCATTTATTGTACATCTATTGAAACAAAAATAACTTTTGTGTGCAATGCACTTATGCACATGTGATATAGAAATTTGAAAATAGAAATTAAGAAATTAGTTAGCGCGCAAGTATTTCTCTTTTCCAATTTCCATTTTCTAGTTTCTAGTTTCTAAGCTACAAGGACTTTTTTATTTTAAGCGCGCGGCCGATTGCGCTGGTTAAAAAAGATCCGCCGCCAATTATTATTATTGCTAATAAAATTTGCTGCCAGCTTAATGGAACGAGCCGATAAGTTACAACGATCGCGCCAACCACAAAATCAATTTGATCAAATGGTCGCCATGGTTGTCCGGGCGCGCGCTGGAGCCGTCGCTTAATAAAACTTTCTGCGGCATCTCCTAGCAGGGCACCGAAGCCAAGTAATATTCCAAGTTGCCCCGACAACAATACATTCCCATAATCTAGCAGTGATATACTTTGCGCAGCCGGTATATATTTAAAAAATAATGTCTGCAATAAGCTGGTAACAAAGCCAAAAAATATACCTACTACAAACCCGCGGATTGTCTTATGGGCTCCGAAAAGCGCTTGCCCCCGCCAGGTCAGGCCGCCGTCAATGGACTGGTTAAGCGTGCGTAGCCAATTGTAACGGTCGGCAAACACTGGCGCCATGTTCGCTGCAATAGCCGGAAGAAAAAACCATAATATTTGGGCGAGTGTAAAGATTAGTGGCATGAACTTTGATTTCACCTTAAGCTTTTTTTGTGACTAACACCACGCCACTTCCCCGTAAATTTTTTGCACGCAATACGCATGTTGTGGCGCGTGATCTGTTGGGGAAAATTTTGGTTAGAAAAATAAATGGCAAAACATTTAGTGGAACCATAACAGAAGTGGAATGCTATGTCGGCTTCAATGATTTAGCTTCACACGCTGCACGCGGCAAAACATCGCGCAATGAAGTTATGTTTGGTGATGCAGGACACGCTTATGTGTATTTAATTTACGGAATGTATAACTGTCTTAATATTGTGACTGGTAAAAAAGATTTCCCGGCAGCAATTTTAATTCGCGCGCTGCAACCGTGTGCCGGAATTCCTCTTATGCAGCGGCGGCGCAAAACTAACAATGCCAAACAGTTAACTGCTGGTCCGGGAAAACTTTGTCAGGCCTTAGATATTGATCGTTCATTAAACGGCGGCGATATGACTAGTAGCAAAAAATTATTCGTCACTGACGGCGGCCAAAACATTAAGGCCTCCGATATTGCCTGTACTGCCCGCATTGGCGTCCAGTATGCCGGAGCATCAGCCCAACTTCCTTGGCGCTATTTGATTCAAGACTCGCCGTTCGTGTCACGCCGAATAGCCGTTACTTAAAAATGCTCCACCGTGTTCCCGGTAGCAGAAACTGGAAATTAGAAACTAGAAAATCGTAATTTCTCATTGCTGCTCCCTATTCAAAGTGGGTCACCGTGTTCTTCTGGCGAACTTTGGCTTGTAAAATCGGGTGTCTTTCTAATTCGGGATCTTTTGCTAGGAGGCTTTCTGCTTCGGACCGCGCTAACTTAATCGTGGCATAATCCAAGAGTGACGCCACTTTCAGATCGCTAAAGCCTGATTGCGCCACACCATAGACTTCGCCGGGGCCACGCAGCCGCAAATCTTCTTCCGCTATTACGAAACCATCAGTGGTATTCGACAACACCTGCAAACGTTCACTTTGAACACTATCCTGTGTAGTTGGAAACAAATAACAGTATGCTTGATGCTCGCCCCGTCCGATGCGCCCACGGAACTGATGCAGTTGCGCTAAGCCAAACCGCTCCGCGCCTTCGATTATCATGACAGTGGCATTAGTTACGTTTACACCGACTTCTACCACCGCCGTGGAAACCAATAATTGAATAGCGCCAGCTACAAAATTGCGCATGACCGCTTCCTTATCAGCCGAATTCATTTGTCCGTGCAATAAACCAACGGCGACGCCCGGAAAAAGCCGGCGCATCTCTTCTTGAGCAGCCGTTGCCGACTTAACTTCCAATTTATCGGACTGATCAATTAATGGCGCAATAACGTACCCTTGTTGGCCTTGATGGAGCAACTCTAAAGTATGAATGACTGCCCGATCTTTTTGCGACGGTGCAATAATCTTAGTAATAATTTGTTGTCTGCCTGGTGGCAGTTCATCAATGACGGAAACTTCTAGATCCCCATAAACAGTTAGGCTCAACGTGCGCGGGATAGGCGTCGCCGTCATCGATAACAAATGCGGCTCATCGCCAGCTTGTATCTGGCGCAGCGCTTGGCGCTGCGATACACCAAAGCGATGTTGCTCATCAATTACCACTAGGCCCACGCCTTGTGCCTTTACATCGTCTTGTAATAAAGCATGCGTACCAACCACACACGTGGCCTCTGATAACCTCAGATCTTTCTTAATCCGCTCTTTACCCGCCGTTGGCAGCGCTCCAACTAATAGACGAACTTTTTCCTCTCCTAAGTGCGAAGCAAAAAGTTTAGCTTGTTGGCGGGCTAAAATTTCGGTCGGCGCCAAGTATATCACCTTATATCCTGCCGCCAACGTTATTTGACTGGCTAATAATGCAATAACACTTTTGCCTGACCCAACATCTCCTTGCAACAAACGATTCATCGGACGAGATAACTTGAGATCCCCCACCACCTCCGCCAATACCTTTTTTTGAGCGGAAGTTAGAACAAAGGGGATTTCCTTTACTAACTGCTCCAGTTTTCTTCCCGTAATATTGATGGCCGGAGCATGGGCTTGAGCTGCTAGTTGTCGGCGCACTAAAGCGGCTAGTTGTAGAAAAAAAAGTTCGTCAAACCGTAGACGTCGCTGGGCAGATTTTAGTTCTTTTATCGATTTCGGAAAATGGATCGCTCGCAGCGCATTATGAATATCTAATAGTTTATGTCGTTTAACAATGTCAGTGGGAATGTATTCTGGTACCGAACCAACAATGGGAAGAAGATTTTTTACCTGGTAGCGTAAAAAACGAGAAGTTACGCCTCTTGTCTCGGGGTAAATAGGAGTAATGGCGCCAGTGTGCGTACGCTCTTTAGCACTATCGGCAAATTCCATAGCTGGCGAACGCATTGCCCACCGCCGCTCCTGCGAAGCCTCTGGCGAAGTGGGATGGCCTTTTGGGCCTCGATACTCTTCGATCTTACCCGCCACAAATATTTCGCGGCCAATCGTCAGCTGTTTGGCTAAAAACCGTAAGTTGTACCACGTAACCTGCAAAACACCTGTTTCGTCTTCAATCTCCACATAAATCCGTAACAGGCGCCGGCGCCCTTGCCAGCCCGGGCGGCTGGTAACTGATTTCACTTTCCCATGAACAGTTAGCTGACTGCCAACTTTTAAATCCTTAATGGGGGTTATTTGCGAGAAATCCTCGTACCGACGAGGGAAAGCAAAAAGCAGATCGCGGATATGCGTGACGCCCAATTTTAGTAAGGCTTGGGCCTTGGCCGGCCCTACTCCTGATACTTCGGTAATGGGCGAGGAGAGTTTGAGCATAGGTTAAGTATCCTTAAGGCGGTGCGGGGTAGCAAGCGGCATTGATGCACCCCACTTCGCTATAAACCCTATATGGTTCATAGCTACGCGGGGTTCTTTGCCAATTTATTGGCAAAGAAAAAAGGGTCTCATTGAGAACCCTGGTTATCTGTTTACATTGCGGCTCCTGCTCCCACCGACCAAGAAGAATGGAATTTCCTAGTGGAAATAAGAGCACTGGCAGTGATGCAGATAGATTCAAAAGTACAACAGGTTGGAGGAGGGATACGAAAGTTAACAGGTCCCCACCTCATTGCAAAGAAGGGACTGCTGCTTGACAACAGTCGCATCCTCCTCCAGCAAAACTGACGCCTTGAGGCGTGAAAGAGCAAATTAGGGGGTGCGGTAGGTTTCCTGCCCGATATATGTCCTATCGAGGAGCATACACCAACGGTAACTTCCGCACCCCCCGCAAAGGATAGCGGTGGTGCTGTGAACCGACAAGTTTGATTGTGACTCCCGCCGATAAAACGGTTATCCCACCTTGCCTGTTGGCCACAGCACCACTGCACGGGCCAGAACTCCTCTATCTTTATAGATTACGTACAACAGAGCTGTGAGTCAACCTTTCGAATTCCATCACCTAAAATCTAACTCTACCCGACCCCGTTCTATCAGGTAATTTCTAACCCACCGTGGCAGGCTGGCAACAAATTGATGCCATTCGACAGGCTCACGGTCATCCTGCAAAAGCACTTGGGCTTCTTTTTTGTTTAATTTTTTATACCACTGCTGTGTGCGCCCGGGGACAGGAGTGGCAAGTATTAGTTCTAAGCAAAATTATTAATTCGAATCATAAATCTGCTATAATAACAAACATGGGCATTAGAACATGTACGAAGTGTGGGATTTCAAAATCTCTCGCCGATTTCAATTTCACTGACAGAGAGCATGATATTCGCCACAGCAACTGCCGTGAATGTACTAAAAAAGCCTCGAGGACTTCTTATATTAAAAGAAGAAGATTCTATATTCAGGAAAATGCACGACTTAAGAAAAAGCGAAAAGGGAAACTTCTGAAGCTTATTCGTGAATACTTCCTTATTCATCCGTGTGTCGACTGCGGTATGACTGATCCTCTCGTTCTTCAGTTCGACCATGTCAGAGGGAGCAAGAAAATGAATATCGCTACAATGATTTCATCTACCTTTAAGCTCCAGACTATCCTCGACGAGATTAATAAGTGTGAAGTTCGATGTGCTAATTGTCACGCACGCAAAACTGCTTTGGAGCGAGGATATTACGCCTGTTTAAAGCAAAAAAAACTGCGATTATTTAGTAGATATCTAATCGAGCACCCGGCAGGAATCGAACCTGCGACACTTGGGATAGAAACCCAATGCTCTGTCCGCTGAGCTACGGGTGCACGTCACAATCCACTTCGCTCTTCGCCTTGATCATGCAAGCATGACAAGGCTAAACGCTCCGTGATTGTTCCTCTATCCCATAAATTCGGTTTCGGCGCTTGCTGCGCTGGCTCAACCTGAAGTTTCACCAGTTTGCGTGCTCGAACTGCGAATTTATGGGAGCCCTACGACGGTACTCTAAAGTGTACCAGGTATTGCTAAAAAGCAAGTTTTACCGTATCGTTTTTTTACATTGCAAAGAAATATGGCGGCCGTAGCTTAATGGCAAAGCACCGGGTTGTGGTCCCGGCGACGAGGGTTCGATCCCCTTCGGCCGCCCAAATAAAAATTCTTTGTAAAAACCCTTACAAATACAGCCAGAAAGTAATATGAGGCAATATAAAGTTATCTTCTTTGATTGGCATAAAACGTTAAGTATTTGTGACTTTTGGACGCAGTTGGAAGATCCTGCTCACGATAGACATCATTGGCACAAAAATATCATCAACTTTTTGTTCGTTGAGAATAAAAAGCTCGTTCAGCAGTGGATGAGAGGAGAAGTCGATGAAGAGAAAATCCTTCAAGTAGTTTCAGATAAGTTTGGCTACTCCAAGGAAGTTTTGCGAGAAGACATGGCCGAAAGTTGTCGAACTATGACCCTCCTGTCGGATGAAATATTACCATTAGTCGATACCATTCGAACCAGAGGCATTAAATGTGTCATTGCAACCGACAATATGGATATTTTTAAAAAGTATGTTGTCCCTGCGTTGAAGCTAGATGAACACTTTGATGATATTCTAGTTTCCTTTGAGCAAAAAGCGTTGAAATTCGATATGTTAGAGGATGAAAATTCCATCCCGTTCTTTCAAGAATATTTGAAGAGAAATGGGTTCGTGTTTACTGACGCCTTACTGTTAGATGACCGCGTGGAGGCAGGCGGAGTTTACGCAAAGCTAGACTTTGATACGTTCCAAGTGGAAAATACGGAGGCACTTTTGGGAAAGATGAAAGAAGTGCTAAATAATGGTGGGGTAAAATAGTAATGCTATATTGCCCCTAATCCATGACATACCTAATCACCGGCGTTGCAGGCACTGGTAAGTCAGAAGTGTGTAAAAACCTCAAGAGCCTTGGCTACATGGCATATGATATTGATGAGGTGCCGGGCTTGTGCAGTTGGCTAAGTAAAACTACAGGCGAGCAAGCTGATTACCACTCAGGCATCGGTCGAGAATGGATTGAACAACATGATTGGGTACTTGATGAAGAAAAGATAAAGAGCTTACTAAGGAATTCCGATAAGAGAACAATATTCTTATGTGGTATTGCCTCAAATCAAAAATCATTATTTCCGCTATTTCAAAAAATTATACTTCTTACGCTCGATGAAAACACACTGATTCAAAGATTATCTAACCGCAAAGGCAAAGATGTCTATGCTAGAGAAAAAAGCGAGCAAGAAGAACTCTTAAGCTGGAAGAGTGACTGGGAAAAAGAGATGATTCAACATGGCGCAATTGCAATTGATGCGGACAAGCCAACAGAGAGCATTGTGGAGGAAATCATTAACCCTTCTTAGGGGGTAGGGTAAATGTTGGAATATACACCGCTATATCATTCAACCCCTCAAAAACAGTTCTAACATCCTCTACGATGGCGCCCCGTAAAAAGATTACTTCGTAATCTCACGGGGCCGGCCCCACGCAAGGAAGTTGGAAATGAGCTAGTAGCAAGGCTAAAAAATTGGCTACGAGGGTTGCTCTGAAGTATAAGTAACTTATGCTTTCGCTTGATTTTTTATTACCTGCACTTGAGCACTTTACATTCCTGGGATATTGGATGGTGCTTCTCGTCGCCTTGTTAGAGTCGTTGGTTTTAGTTGGCATTTTCATACCAGGCACCGTTTTTGTTATTTTAGCTGGTTTTGTGGCGGCGAAAGGTTACTTAGATGTAGGGGACTTAATTTGGTTTGCCGCCATTGGGGCTGTCCTTGGTGATGGCATAAGCTTCTATCTCGGTAAAAAAGGAACAAAACTGTTTCGTCCTCACAGCAGAATTTTCAAGCTGTCATATTTAGAGAAAGGCGAGAGTTTTCTTAAAAAGCACGGTCATAAGAGCATCTTTCTAGGAAGATTTATGGGACCAATCCGTCCGATCAGTCCCTTTGTAGCGGGAATGTTTAAAATGGACAGCAAACGATTTTATTTCTGGAACATCCTGAGTGCCTTTTGCTGGGCGATCGTGTATGTGCTTCTGGGCTACTTCTTCGGACAAGCCTGGCAAGTGATTGCGAAGTGGTCAACCAGAATAGTAATTTTTATTCTGCTAATCTTCGTATTTTTCATCATTGTCTATGCGCTGCGGTGGTTAGTTATCCGTAAAGGCAAACAGGTTTTTGCGCTTACCGCTTCATTGTCTCGTTCAGTTCGGCAGGCAGTTGTTGGTAATCCTGATATACAAAAACTGGTAGCCCGACATCATCTACTTTTTGGTTTTCTTCAGACAAGGTTAACAAGGCACCGTTTCAGCGGTTTACCACTGACGTTATTAGTCGTCGCTTTTACATACGCGCTTATTCTCTTCTTAGGACTTATAGAAGATTTCTTGACAGCCGACCCAATTGTTGCTGTTGATATTCGGCTGGCAAATCTGCTGTATGTCTTTCGCAGTCCTGAGCTGATCTCCATCTTTTTGTGGATTACGGTTCTTGGTAAATCAATCGCCGTCCTTGTTTTCGCTGTGGTATCTACCGTTGTCTTATGGTTATGGAAAAAGCGAAACTATGTGCTGCCGCTGTGGTTGGCTCTTCTGGGTAGTCAGCTAGTTACCCTTATCGGCAAATTGTCTTTGCATCGGACACGCCCCGCTGGACTAGTTCCCGTCTACGCTGAACACTCGTATTCGTTCCCGAGCGGGCACGCTACTGTCGCTGTCGCCTTTTATGGTTTTCTTATCTACGTACTATGGCGCAACGCCAGAAGTTGGACGTATAAAATCAACATACTTTTTGTGGGACTCGTCATCGTAGCGGCGATTGGTTTTAGCCGCCTGTATCTGGGCGTTCACTTTTTAAGCGATATATTGAGCGGGTACCTTTTAGGCTTACTCTGGTTGATTATCGCTGTGAGTATCATTGAGTGGCAAATGTGGCGAGCTAAGCAAAAAATAGCCGTACCCCAACCTGTAGCCAGTTACCAAGCAAAGATAGCCGGCTACAGCTTGGGAGTGTTGGCTCTCGTTTTTTACGGCGGGTATGCCTGGTCATACCGTCCGCAATTACTTTCACCCACCACAGAACAAACACCCCCAACTCTCACTGTTGAGCAAAAAAATGTGGTGGCTGCATTTGCGCAGGGTAAACTGCCCAAATTTACGGAAACTCTCGCAGGCAATCCTCAAGAACCGCTTAGTTTTATTATTGTTGCAGACAATGACGCCCAGCTCGTTAGCGCTTTCGAACAAGCAGGATGGTATCGGGCAGACCAGGTAAGCTTTGGCTCGGTAATCAATATCGTCAAAGTAGTACTTTCCAAATCAAGCTATAATACAGCACCAATGACACCTTCGTTTTGGAATAGCGGGGTACACACCTTTGGTTTTGAAAAACCAACAGACACACAAACAGTCAATCAGCGGCACCACGCCAGATTTTGGCGAACGAGCCTTAGAACCCCCTACGGGAAGATGGTATATGTGGGGACTGCTAGTTTTGACATCAGCATCAAGTGGCTGTTGACACACAAGATACAACCCGACATAGATACAGAGCGGGATAGTTTATTAGGAGAGTTGAGACAGGTAGGAGTAGTAGATGATTATCAAGAGCAGCCGTTTGTCAGCCCCACGCTAGGTAAGAATTTTTCTGGTGATGAATTTTTTACCGATGGCAAGGTCTATATTCTTAGCTTTAAATAGGGGTTGGGTATATAAAAATCGCATCATTTAACCGTTCAAAAAAAGTTCTAGTTCGACAGGCTCACTATAAACAACATCATCTTCGAGGGCTATGATAAAAAAGAAGACAACCAAGGAGTTGGTCGAGGAGCGACCAACGGCTGAACAACTATCTAGTCTGCCTCGTACGCCGATATCAATTGTCGTCGACAACGTGCGCAGTCTGGATAATGTCGGCTTGCTTTTTCGCTTATGCGAAGTCGCTCGCGTCGACAAACTGTACTTAACCGGCTATACGGGCCATCCTGGCGTCGGTGGCGACACTCGGCCAAAAGATATCATCGAGCGGCATGAGAAACGTATTAATAAGACGGCCGTTTATGCCCTGCCCCATCAACCGTGGGAATACGTCGAGGATGCAGTGGAGTTAGTTAAGCAATTGAAAATTAAAGGCCACCAAATTATCGCCCTCGAACAAACCTCTCACAGCGTTCTCTATTATAAATTACCCGTTACTGATTACTCGTTACCGATTACTATCATCGTTGGCCACGAGCGCCACGGCGTACGCGAAGCACTTCTCGAACTAGCCGATTCTATAGTTGATATCCCCATCTTAGGCATTGGCAATTCCCACAACGTTGCTGTCGCTACAGGAATTGTCCTGTATCACATTCTTGAAAAGACTGGACAACTGGATAAAAAATGACAATATGGGCATAGCATGCACCCGTAGCTTCCCACTTCGCCCACATTCTATAGTTGGGCTTCGCGGGACGAGCAGTGCTATTGAAATGCATTACTTGCCCTGCGAAGCTCTGCTCAATAAGCAGAGCGAAGTATGGGCACCCGTAGCTCAGCGGACAGAGCGCTAGTCTTCGGAACTAGAAGTCGTAGGTTCGATTCCTACCGGGTGCACACCCCTTCCTAACCTAGTCTAACGATCATCAACCAAGTATAGTAATCAATATGAAGCTGAAACGTAAACCCAACAGTCTGGGCTATACAAATGCCCTTTTGGAGGATATAAAGGATCAATTCAAGACTGTGGTGGAGGCAACAGAACCAATCCCTAGGATGCAGACCACCTTAGAAGCTACGTTCGATGAAGTAGGAAAACTGCGTATCGACATGGACGTTGTAAAATTATCTGTCCAGGACATTAATAGACGTTTGGATGTTATGGAGAAAGCGATGAGGCTGCTAGAGCGTGATACTACCGAGATTGATGATCTGCGCAGTCGCGTTAAAAAGCTGGAGCGAGCAATCAATTCCAGATAACAGCCCGCCTTTCCCTACTTTTCGGATACCAGCGGCAATTTTAGCTCAAACTCCGTACCGGCGCTCTTGGCGCGCGGCCGCCAACTAATAGTGCCCCCCATTTCCTCGACTAGCAGCTTCGATAGCGTGAGGCCGACACCAATTCCGTCGGGATCAAATTGCTCCGCCTTATCGCCGCGCGCATAGGGCCGGAAAATATCGTCCGCGTCCTGATCTTTAATACCGATGCCGCGATCCTGCACTAACACTCGCACACTTGATTTTCCTTTCAAGATCGCCACATTAACTAACCCCGGCATGATGGAATATTGAATGGCATTTTCCAAAATGTGCGTGAGGGCGATTAAAAACAGGGTTTTATCAATCATAACGCCCGCGTCTTGGCAGTGCGCTTTGTAAGTAATATTAACGTTACGGGCAGACGCGTGGGCATGCACGTGGTCGACAGCCTGTTTGACGACGACGCAAATGTCATAAGCTCGGCGCTCTTGCACCACGGCTCCCTGCTGGGCACGCAGCATCAAGAAGACATCCCGAATATTTTCCAGCAAGATAGCCGCTTTGGTATCCATCCGCTTTAATTTCAAACGGGCTGCCGCGGGCAGCGAATCGGATATCTTAACTAAATACGCCAGATCCTCCTGTAGCGCTTGCAGCGGGCTTTCTAATTGATGCGCCACGCGCGATAATCTTCGATGCTCTTTCTTATCCAGCTCGCGCGTTTTCTGCTCGGCATGCAGCACCAACAACAGGCCGCCGGCAATAAAAATGCCAGCGATGATTGGCACGAGGGGCACGAAGCTATTTTGAAAAAGCGCTTTAACTAAAAAAAATAAATCCAGCGCCAACAAGACGGAGGCGCCGCCGTATAAAAAGGAATGAAAAATTGTGGCTGTGTTAGGACGCGTCATAGTATTGATCTATGTTGTTAGTTTATCACTCTTGCGCTGGCCAGCGCGAATAAAAAAACGCACTCCTGTGGGGGTGCGTGGCTACTGTTGACCGAGGTCTTGCGGAGGTTTGACGTTTCTAGCAAACGCCAGCTGTCGAGCGCGTGCTCGCTCTGGCAAGCACTGCTGGCAGGCTCGAAAATGGTTGGCCACTACACCCAGTGACACTCGGTCAACCCGTGCGGGATTGATAAAACAAGTTTCCAGGTGCGGCTTGATCAACCGGCACTGCTCCTTAACGTCGGCGACGAGGGGGATATGGATTAACTGCTCATTGTTCATGTTGTCTGCCATTATTATTAGGAGGTTACAGGGTACAAAACATTACCGTTTTAATATCATAATCTACTGATAGTGTCAATTCCAGCCCCGGGGTAGATCATCGGCCTCCTCTAATGCCTGCGTAAGCGTTTCATCGAGATCGGGACTGGGAATACCGGTATCTTCATCAACAAAACGAGTGCCGATTTCTAACCACATACTGCGAACTTGGGACAGATCGACTTTTTTACTTTTTACATAGCGAGAAACTCCATTGACAAAACGGCGCTGATCTTCCCCCCCTGTTTTTCCGGGACGCAATATCTGGTGAATTATTTCCGGAGAGTCAGGGGCAGATTTTCCTTTAATTTGCAGAAAGAAAATGTTGTCCTCCGGGCTGGTCACAATAAGATCAATGGCTTTAAGGGTATCGTCATCGAGATTCTTTGGTTGTTCCTGCCAATCAGGTATTTTCTGTATTACATGCTCAACGCACAATGCTCCTAAAACTCCCGTTTTGTACCGATCAAATTCTTCCAGCCAGCGCTCGGATTCAAGCCGATCAAAAGGATGGGTAAAAATGCGCGCCTGATCAGACCAAAAAATGTGTGCTATTTCTTTACCACCAGACGGATCAACTTTTTTTAAAATCTCACAAATGGCTGCCGCCTGGGTGTGTTGCCACTGGGCTG
>CAZUSC010000086.1:0-9121 GCA_964622915.1 uncultured Candidatus Saccharibacteria bacterium
GGCCAAGACCGCCCTAAGGCCGGCTGCTCATTGCCTAATTTACTCAACAGTTCGTCAGCTATATGCGGAGCATAGGGACTAAGCAATAAAATAAATGTGGCTAAAGTTTGTCGGCTTACTGACCGCTGATCCGACAGCAGATTCAATAACTCCATTAAAGCCGAAATGGCCGTGTTGAACTTAAATTGCTCGGTACTTTCGGATACTCGGCGGATAGCTTGATGGAGGGCGACTTGGACGTCTGGCCCATCCACAATCCCATCCTTATCGGCTGACGACATAGCTAATTCCCACACTCGGTCCAGAAAACGGCGGGCGCCCTTAATGCTGTCAGTATTCCAGGCGACGGAATTTTCAAAAGGACCCATAAACATTTCGTAAATCCGCAAAGTGTCGGCACCGTATTCCGATACCACATCATCTGGATTAAGAACGTTGCCGCGCGATTTACTCATTTTTTGCCCATCTTCGCCTAACACCAGGCCAACGGCCCGAAAACGCTGGAATGGTTCGGCGGTTGGAACAATACCCGCCGCAAATAAGGCTTTCTGCCAAAAACGAGCGTACAGCAAATGTAAAACCGCGTGTTCTGCGCCTCCCACGTACAAATCAACAGGCAACCAGTGCTTCATCGCTGCTGGCTCCGCTATCCCGGCAGCATATTGCGGGGTTATATACCGCAGCCAATACCAAGAAGAGCCCGCCCACTGGGGCATGGTGTTTGTTTCCCGCTTACCTTGGCGGAAACATGTTGGGCATTTCACATTTACCCACTCGGCAATGGCGGCTAAGGGTGATTCTCCGGTACCGGTCGGCTCATACTGATCTATTACCGGCAACTCCACCGGCAGGTCTTTCTCTGGTACAGGCACGGTGCCGCATTTGGCACAATGAATGATGGGGATAGGCTCGCCCCAGTAACGCTGACGTGAAAATACCCAGTCCCGCAATTTGTATTGCACCGCTTTCCTCGCTCGCCTTTTAAGCTGCAAGGTAGTTGTAATGGTGGCACCAGCGGCGATATTTGGTTGGCCATCGAAACGCCCGGAATTTATTAAGACTCCCGGGCCAGTATAAGGCAGGTCAACTTCGCCCTGCGCTTTTTCCGGTACGATTACCTGCTGGATCGGCAATGAATATTTTTGGGCAAACGCGTGATCTCGCTCGTCATGCGCCGGGACCGCCATAATTGCTCCAGCGCCATAAGTCATTAACACGTAATCGGCCACCCAAATAGGAATCCTTCTGCTGTTGATGGGATTGATAGCGTACCCTCCGGTAAAAACCCCCGTTTTATCTTTTTCGCCGGCCGGATCCAGGCGCACTGGTTTTTGCGCTTCCCCCGCGTAGGCATCCACCGTCTTTTTTTGCTCCGGCGTGGTTATTTCGGCAACCATAGGGTGTCCGGGCGATAAAACTATATAGGTCGCGCCAAAAAGCGTATCCGGCCTAGTTGTAAAAACAGGCAGCTCTTTATTTAAGCCTTCGATGAGAAAGACAATCTGGGCGCCCTCGCTTCGACCAATCCAGTTCGTCTGCAACTCCTTAACAAATTTTGGCCAATCTAACCCGCCCAGCCCCTCTAGCAATTGGTCGGCATACTTAGTAATACGAAGCATCCACTGGCGCAGCAGCTTTATGGCCACCGGTGTGCCGCAGCGATCGCATTTACCATCTACTACTTCTTCGTTGGCTAGGCCGGTTTTGCAACTTGGGCACCAATTAATAGGAATAGTGTCCTGGTAAGCCAAGCCCATTTTAAATAACTGCAGAAAGATCCATTGTGTCCATTTATAATAGGCAGGGTCGGTAGTATTAATCTCCCGGTCCCAATCATAAGAAAACCCCATCCTCTGCATTTGCTGGCGGAAGCGCTTAATATTATCCGCGGTTAACTTGGCGGGATGAACACCTTTTTTAATGGCGGTATTTTCCGTTGGCAGACCAAAAGCATCCCACCCTGTGGGGTGAAGCACATTAAATCCCTTCAGGCGTAAATAGCGGGCCGCAATGTCGGAAGCGGTATAAATTTTGACGTGTCCCACGTGCAAACCGTCACCGGACGGATAAGGAAACATATCCAGCACGTACATTTTTTTGTGCGCCGAAGATTGGCGGGCGGCAAAACTTTTTTCATCCCGCCACCGCGCTTGCCATTTGGCTTCAATGTCCTTGGGGTTATAGGCCTCGCTCATAAAACCAAGAATATACAGTTGGCTGCTAAAATTCCAATGAAAAAGCCGCCTCTTGCTTTTTGTTTGCAAGTGACGGCGTGGGCTGTGTTTGGCTCAAACGTGGGCGGGCTCTTGTTTGTTTTTTGCCTTTAGCTCGCGGAGCTCGTCTGGTATGTGGTCCATGAGCAGCTCAACATCGCAGCCGTAGCGGGCAGGTTTCTTCACGTCGCGGCGCAGGGGCATGAGTGCTAGGCGCCCGCTGTAGAAGGTCCGCAATCGATGGGCCGCATCAGGCTCACTCAACACAATTGATTCATCAACCACAACCAGGTCAGGGCTGGGGTGCTCCGACAGGTACGCTTCCGCAGCCTCAATACTTGTGACATGACTGGCGCCGATGACGAGCGTATGCAGGTGACACACCAGTGTTTTGCCTGAAAACTCCAGTCGATCAACAATGAGAACCTGAAACCGATCAAAGTGATGTGGCATTTTACACCTCCATCTACTCCTTCAGAAGAGATTTGTGTCAAGCTAGAAGGAACACATTTAGTGTATTAATAATAGCACTTCTAAAAAATAAAGTCAAGTTCCCCATTTCATTTCCACAAGGCAAAGCCACCAATCACGATGATCGGTGGCAGATAAGTGTTCACAAAATGCTACTCCTTTAGAAACATCCTTGAGACTTCCCTGAAACGAAAGAACATCTAACATCACATGTTAGCGCGCCGACTCACTGCGGCAAGGGCAAAATTCTTTACCAGCTGCAATTAAATAATTCGGCGGCGTTGTTTTGTGTCTGTGCTGCTATAGAATTCAGCGTCACTCCTCTTATATCGGCTAATTTGTTGGCAACTATTGCTACGTAGGCCGGTTCATTTCTTTTGCCCCTGTAAGGATCCGGCGCCAAAAAAGGACAATCCGTTTCAATTAATATCCGGCCAGCCGGAGCCGACTGCGCTGCGGCCAGAATTTCACCGGCGTTTTTGAAAGTAATCACGCCCGAAAAAGAAAGGTGCATACCAAGTTCCAAATAAGCTTGGGCTTGCTTGGCGGTACCGCTGTAGGTATGGATGACACCTCGTGGACGTTCCGCCTCACTATATTTTCTCAACAGTTTTACTAGTTGATCGTGCGCATTTATTTCCTTGCCATCACGAACATGAAAGACGACTGGCAGCCCGTGTTGATTAGCTATGGCAATAAACCTTTTCAGCGTTTCTGTTTGTTCCGGTAGCGATCCCCCTCGATAAAAATCAAATCCCACTTCTCCAATCGCCCGCACGCGCTCATGACCCATCATTTCTTCCAGTGCCTGCCAGGCGGCCTCTGTTAATTCGCCTATACCGCTAGGATGGACGCCGACAGTGGCAAAAGCCTGCGGATATTTTTCTGCTAGTGCAATCGCCTGCTGGCTATCAGAGACGGATGTGCCAACTTCGATCCAACCATTAACGCCGGCGCCTAATAGGCGTTTCACCACCGCATCACGGTCGTCATTAAATGACTCAAAAGCTAAGTGGGCATGAGAATCTATCATATGGGTCTATTTTATACTTGATACTTAATACCTTCTACTTGATACTTTCTATCATGACCGCCATTGCCCACACCTTGATAAGCCTGCCATTTGGCGTTTATTTGGCCAACCCGCTGATCATATTTTTGGCGGCGCTGGCCACTCACCTATTATTAG
Organism: uncultured Candidatus Saccharibacteria bacterium; assembly: GCA_964622915.1. Classification (GTDB taxonomy): domain Bacteria; phylum Patescibacteriota; class Andersenbacteria; order UBA10190; family UBA10190; genus CAZUSC01. Next base: position 3,874 of record CAZUSC010000086.1, read on the forward strand.
ACACGCTGTTGCATTGGAATATCTATCCGGCTGTATTCGGCCGCGCTTTTCACCTTCTTGCCATCGCTGATGCAGGCAGCGCCCTGCTGATCAGTTGGCTGGTCCTGGGAGATAGATTATTTACCCCGCCCGTCCTGGCCGCGATTATCGGCGGGAATATTGTTGATGCTATCCATGTGTTATGGGATATGGTAAGCCCGCGCGTTCGCACGAAATATTTTTCCTGGATCGAGGTTCCCTTTCGGTTTCATACCAATCTGCAGCTAGAGACCGTCAGCTTTGCGCGAGGAATAGTGTGGCAGGTCGTGTTGGTATTCGTTGCCTTAGTGGCTATTCGCTGAAACAAGATTGACAGTCCCTCATTGCTTACGTAAAGTTAGACTGTTCTTTTTTCAGTAGTGGCAATTTTGTGGAAAGGGAGGCCGCTGATGGTAAAGCAAGTGTGGGTAGTTGATGACGGCAAAAAGTTATACGAGAAAGTCGCCGGCGCTCTGCCTGACGGCGCTTCAGATTGGCACTTGAGCAAAGTGCCGTGCGATAATCTTTTGCCTAATCTGCGCCAGGCAGGCGCCCAAATCACGCTGCTCGTGCTACCGCGATTCATAAGAGGCTACGATCTGGATTACATCGATAACCTGCTTGGTGATATCAGACAAATTAGACCGGAGCTGAAGGTTGCCGTGGTTTATTGGGACGAGTGGGAAAGGCAGACCGCCAAGGCCTACGGCGCTCACTTCACCTGCTTTATAGGCAATTTGCAAATTGAGCTGGTCCGGACTTTAGAGAAATTGCTTCCGACGGAACAGGCCACACACTAGCCGCTGCACCCAGCGGTTTTTTTATTGCCAGCAGGCAAGCCAACCTTTACTGTCCGTACTGCTGTCGGTATCTCTCGACAGAATCCGCGATAATCTTTTCGGCTTCTTCTTTTTCATCCCAACCGCCGATTACAACTTTTTTGCCCTCTAGTTCCTTATAGACCTGGAAAAAGTGGGCGATTTCCTGCCGGACCGCCGACTGAATGTCCGTCACCTTTAGCATTGTTTCCATGCGAATGTCATCATACGGCACGCAAAGGATTTTGTGATCTTGCTGTCCGCTATCCTGCATATGCAGCACGCCAATAGGCCGCGATACAATCAGCACGCCCGGGTAAGTGGGATAGCTAACCAGCACCAAGGCATCTAAGGGGTCATTATCTTCCGCTAGGGTTTGGGGCACAAACCCGTAGTCGCCCGGATAGTGCATCGGTGAAAATAGCACGCGATCCAGACGAAAAACACGATGATCTTTATCGTACTCGTATTTATTCTGCGACCCCTTGGGAATCTCGACGATCACATTGATTCTGGCCGGCACCGCGTCACCCGGACTTATTTCATGCCACAGATCCATATGGAAAATTCAAAATTTAAAGTGAAAAATTAACAGTTAGTCGCTGGCGTACGTCAGTAACTTTACACTTCTCATTTTACACTTCTCACTTAGCAATTGGCAGAGTCAATTGCGCTTACCCCGCTAATTCCTCCGCCTCCTCGGTGTTAGTAAAAAAATCCGACAGAAAAATACTGATAATGGTCGCCACCGGTACTGACAAGATAATTCCCACCGTGCCAGCTAGGCGACCGCCCAAGAGAATAGCAATAATGGTGACTAACGGATTAAGGCCAGTCGCCTTTCGCATGATGTTTGGAATCAAAGCATGGTTTTCAACCTGCTGCACAACAATATAAAAAATAATAGTAATGACCCCTAACAGCAGCGATTGCGATAATGCTACTAACACGCCGAAGATTCCCGCAATAATCGGCCCGATGACCGGCAAAACTTCCAAGACGCCAGCAATTAAGCCTAAAGCCAACGCATGGGGCACACCAATTAACCATAAGCCGATACCGACTGCCACGCCGACAATTACGCCGAGCGTTACTTGGGCTAATACCCAACGTCCGAGTTTGTATTGAATGCGGTCAATGACCAGTTCAATATAGGGCAGATGATCGCGCGGAATGATAATCCGAAATACTTTTTTGAGGGCATCTTGCTCAATCACTAGATAGAAAGCAATAATCAACACGAAAACTAATGAAAACAACCCCGAGAAAACATTACGTGTCTGCTGGAAAATACTGGAGCTAAAGTTAGTCAGATTATTTCCAAAGCGATTAAGCCCTTCCTGAAGCTGTGGCAAAACCTGCTGCGGCGAAAAGATGGAGGAGAGCCCGAACTGATCCTGCAACCCCGCGAGCACTGCCGGCAAGGATTGAGCTAACTGTGTTGATTGCGCCGCGAGCGCCGGCACTATTAGTGTTAAGGCGATGCCTAGCGCGCCGATTACTGCTAGGTAAACCACTACCACCGACAAGCTGCGGGGGACTCGCCAGCGACGCAGCTTCTTGGCTAGGGGCTCAATAGCCGACGCAATAACAATAGCCGCCAACAACATAACTAGAATGTCTCGTATTAAATACAAGAAGCCAAAAATGAGCACAATAAGGGCCGTGCGAATAATCGTGCTCGATCCGATATCAATTTTTTGCATTTCACTCATGGCTGCCCTCTTTGCTGGTAATAGTAACCCTATGTCAGTAACTTCTCAAAAGATTTCGTGGACTTGTGGGGACTTAAAAGAGCCACCGCTCGACGCTTTGGCGCGAGCAGATATCGAGCAATATTCCTAATATCTGACGCCTTAACTGCACTGACTTTCTGCCAAATCTCGTGCGGTGTTTTAATCTTCTTTTCCAGTAATTCCTGATCGCCAGCATAAATAGCTAGGGCATTCGTTTCTTCCAAGCCTAGCACCATATTTCCCCGCACCATCTGTTTGGCTTTCTCTAATTCCGCCGGTCCCACTTCTTCATCCATGATCCGGTCGTATTCTTTTAAAATTAACTCGAGCGCTCGCTCGGCTTTATCAGTGCGCACGCCTGATTGCGTTACAAAGCTGCCGGTGTCCACGTAATTATCATCAGAGGTTCTGACCATGTAGGCCAGGCCTTCCCGCTCGCGGACGGCAGTAAACAAGCGACTGCTCATGCCGTTGCCTAAGATCACGGCTAATAGTTCAGCGGCGTAAGACCGCTTGTCTCCCCTGGCTAATCCCGGCACGCCGACCATCAAATGAGTTTGGTCTAAGTGCTGACGGTATTCATGGACAAATTTACGCCGGGGCGTGCCGGCTGGCGCCGGTTTAGGATAGGTTTCTTTACCCTTAGCCAATCCCGCCAACAGCTTGGCCAATAATCGTTGCGTTGAACGCACCTCAAAATTCCCGGCCACCGCCACCACCGCATTACGGGTATGGTAGTGGTGTTGCGTGTAATGCATAAAATCGGCGCGCTTAAACTTGGTGACCGTCTCCACCGAGCCGTCGATTCTGCGCCCTAAGGGATGATCGCCAAACAGCGCCGCTTGCCAAAGGTGGCTGATATGACGCATGGGGGTGTCAGTATACATCCGAATCTCTTCCGTGATCACACCACGCTCGCGCTCAATTTCCGCCGGCGGGAACAGTGGCCGCAGTAGAATGTCCGACACCACTTCCGCCCCATGGTTTAGATGCTCGGCGGCCAACTTAACATAATAGCCGGTATATTCTTCCCCGGTAAACGCATTAAATTCCCCTCCCACGCCGTCAATTGCCTCCGCAATTTCTTTGGCCGTCGGCCGCGTGGCGGTTCCCTTGAAAAACATGTGCTCCAAAAAATGCGACAGCCCCGCTTGACGCGGCGTTTCATATCGGGAACCCACACCGATCAGTACCATGAAGGTAACAGTTTGCACGTCCGGGCGCGGCAGCATCACCGCTCGCAGTCCGGAGGGGAAAGTTTTCTTAACCAAGTTAAAATCAGACATAAGATACAAAAATTAAAACTCAAAACTATTAAGGCTTTCAAGGAAAGCGAATAAGGAATAATGAATTAGAAATGAAGCACGACCAATTTCTATTTTCCATTTTCTAGTTTCTAAGTCAATTAAGTCCTTTTTCCTGCAAATGCGCCACCAGCTTATCTATGGGTATACGTACCTGCTCCATTGAGTCACGGTCCCGTACCGTTACCGCTCTGTCTTCCGATGTGGCAAAATCAACCGTTACGCAGTAGGGAGTGCCAATTTCATCTTGTCGGCGATAGCGCTTACCGATGGACCCGGTTTCGTCGTACTGCGCCATCCACTGCTGCTGCAGAGCGCCGAAAATCTCTTTGGCCGGAGCGGCCAGCTCCGTTTTTTTGGCCAGCGGCAAGACAGCAACCTTAATTGGGGCCAGCCGCGCCGGAAGTTTTAGGGTAATTTCCGTACTATGTGTTGCATCTTCCCGGCCGGATCGTGCTTCAGATTCAGTATAAGCATCGGCCAACACCGCCAACATTATTCGGTCCAGACCGAAAGTAGGTTCAACCACATAAGGAATAAATTCTTCTTGGGTTTTTTCGTCTTTATATCGCAAGTTGGCGCCGGATGCCTCAATATGGTTCTTTAAATCATAGTCAGTGCGATTAGCCAGACCAGCCATCTCGTCCCAGCCAAAAGGAAACTTATAGTAGGTATCCACAGTCCGTTTGGAATAATGCGCTAATTCTTCCTTGGGCAATTCGACCGTTTTAATATTCTCTTTTTTGATTCCTAAGTCATTCGTAAAAAAATCTTGCTGGTAGGACAGCCACGCCTCAAAGGCGGCTTCATCCTCGCCGGGCCGCACAAAGTATTCCAATTCAGCAATAGTAAACTCCTTCATACGAAAAATTGAATTTCCGGTAGTAATTTCATTGCGGAACGAGCGGCCAATTTGTGCTATGCCAAAGGGTAGTTTTCGCCTCATCGTGTCCACCACCAGCTTAAAATCTGTAAACATAGTTTGCGCCGTCTCCCCGCGCAAATAGGCGGTGGCGCCTTCGTCTTCCACTGTGCCAATAAACGTTTTAAACAATAGATTAAAATTCTTCGCCGCTGTCCACTCTACTGTCTGTCCCGCGTGCGATTTCTCATGGGCGGCTATTTCATCGGCTTTGTCGGAGCGCAAACGCCGGTGACAAACCTTACATTCCACCAACGGATCGGTGAAATTCTTGAGGTGTCCGGACGCTGCCCAAACTTTTGGATTCATTACTATCGGTCCGCGCATACCCACCATATCCGATCTTTGCTGTACGAATTTCCTCCACCATAAATTGCGGATATTGTTAAACAATTCTACTCCTAACGGTCCATAGTCATAACTATTAGCCAGCCCGCCATAAATCTCCGA
>CAZUSC010000087.1:0-8296 GCA_964622915.1 uncultured Candidatus Saccharibacteria bacterium
TGTTGTTTATGATGCCTTATTTTTTGTCATTGTAAAACGAGTATAGGGGCGCACGACGATGTTTCGAGGCCGTAGCCGCTGGCGGGACTCCTTAACATAAAGAAGTTGCAAGTCAAATAGGCCGAGAAATACGTCGGGCGCCCTGTCTGGCCCGGCTTAAACAAAAAGCCCGACAGTCCGTCGGGTCTTTTTGCCCTTATCTCAAGTCTATACATTTCACGTTAGAGCGTAAGTGTATTGCGAGAGGTTATGCAGTTGTTGTTCATTAAGCTGCCCAGCCGCCGCGACCGCTTCTCGGATCAGTTCAAAAGAAATCGTTTGCTCTTCTCCTACTGCTAGCGGACGGCTTCCGACATTATCCTTAATGTAGTCCTCAATGTAGATGCGATGCTCGTTAGTAACTGCGTAATCAATCGTATTCTGGCTCAAATAACGAGTAGCTGCTCTACGAGCCAAGTGTGTTATTCCATCACCGGCGGCCGCTTTTTCCACAAAGCCCTGCTCATTGCGTTCAACGGCCGGCAACAGCTGGCTTTGGGCGGCTAATTCCTCGGGTGCCAGTGGTGCGACCGTTGGCGTTGGTGGCGCCGCAGCCTCTGGTAGAATTGTTCCTTGCGCTATCCCACCATCAACTGTATCAGCGGCCGGCTGACCCTCCTGCTCGGTAGCGGCTTGATCGGCAGGAACCGTTCCGGCCGGTTGTCCTTCCTCTCCCGAGAAAGCATAAATAGCCGCGGCCACAATCAGAATAATTATCAAGGCCGAAACGGTACGAGGCGATTCCTTGATTCGATCCAGGAGGCTGCCCTCGCCCGATTTATCATTTTGTTCGTACTCCATGCTGATACTTTCACCTCCTTTGGTGAACCAGGCGAGAGTTAAGCAACTGTAGTGCTAGTGCTTACCTGGCAGAAGAAATAATATCCCTCCCGATACCTCGCTGTGCGCGCCACTAACTGCATGAAGGCATCTAGTCACCGTAAGCTGACGCCTGGACGGCGTCAATGTGGATAAACTGAACCCAATTCAGTTTTTTGACGGTGCACCAGTCTTGGAAACTTTATCACTGCTTGCCAGATGCGCGGCAAACGGGTGGGCTCCAGGAAGAGTCGCCATAACCACTCTAGGTTGAGCTGCAAAAAAATTCTTGGCGCGCGCGGTTTGCTCTCACTCAAAATATCAAAAGCACCCCCCACCCCCATGGCTACGCGCACACTGGGCAGCGAGCGTCGCTGTTTTTCAATCCACAGTGTTTGCCGCGGCGCCCCGTAGGCCACCAAGAGCAGGGCGGGTTTCACTCTCTTAATATCAGCCAAGATTGGCGGCGGTCCGTTTAAATCAAACTTATGCGGTGCGGCCGCAGCAATGTTTACATTAGGATATCTTTTTTTGAGTCGGGCGAGGGTTCGCTGCAACTGCCTTGGCCCACTGCCGAGCAAGTAGACGGTTTTTTTTTCTTGCTTGGCCATTCCGGTTAAATTCTGCACGGCATCAACACCAGTGATACGTGCTGCGTCGCGGAAAGAAAAACTGATTAAGCTGGGAATTAACGACCAGAAGCGGGAGCGCAGATACCAGTGAGCCCAAATTAGACCAGCACCGTCAGGTACCCGGATATCAGCCCCTTGCAGAGCGACGCTAAATTCTTTATCGTTCTCGGCCGCCATTACCATTTCTGGATTGAGCGTTACTACGTGGTGAAATTTATCTGTGTTGAGCCATTTACGGCATAACGACAAAAAGTCATCAGGATTTATGTAATCGCACGTTACTTGTCCCAATCGTAAAGATTCCCGCATTAGCAAGTATTTAAGGAGTGAAGTAAATTTTGGTTAAAGTGGAGTAGTGAGGCCTCCCCTCTTCGAGCTTACTGGCATATAGGTGGCTGGCCCCGACGGGGAAAGTGAAGTTAGCGGCACAGTCGGCCAGCGCTATATTACTGGGGCTGCCTACCAGGTTAGCCACACGGATGTGTGGCACAAATTCACGCGCGTCATCCTTCCAGCTAAAACCGTGAGCGCGCAAATGTTCAACAAGCTGTTGTCGCAGCGAGGCTAGGGCGTAAGTGGGATTAACATACGCCCAAAGCTGCTGCTCGTGGCGGCCGATTCCTAAATGAGTAATTGAGACAGTCAGCACATAAGCCTGGCCCAGAGTTGGGTGAAACTTGGTCAGGTGCTGCTGGGGGTCGGTCACTTCTCCCAGCCAGACCAGTGTTAGATGCCAATTTTCCTCGGGGACCAGCTGTAAATTTTTTTTTGGGTAGTGTTGCGCGGCTTCCTTTATGACCGCTTTCGCTTTTTTAGGAATGGGAACGCCGACAAATAATCGCGCGGCTGTATTAACCGGTGCGGCTGTGGTCATGTTTTTAGTATTCCCGACCCGCTCCAATCAGGCAAGCAAGCAGGATTCCTTGCTACGTGCTAGGCGATCCTTGATACTGTAATTATGAGCGGGGGATTATTACTTAAACTAGCGCAGCAGGCGGCGGAAAATTATGTGCGGCGCAAAGCGCTCACGGCTGCTCCCTGGCCGCTGCCGTCTGACCTGGCCAATCAGCGCGCCTGCTATGTTTCCATCTTCGAAAACCCCGGCCGCAACCTCCAATCAATGTTCGGCCGACCCCTGCCGCAGCAGCGCTCTCTAGCCGATGAAGTAATCTTTAATACTATTGAGGCGGTACGCCATCGCCGCCAAGGACTATTTAGGCCGGTAGATCTGTCTTACTTAACCTATGCCGTTACAGTGCTGGGGCCGCTCGAACGTATTACCAGCAGTGCCCATCTTAATCCGGACAGCTTTGGCTTATACATACGCTCCGATCGGGAAAAGTTCGCCATTATTCTGCCCCAGCGCACCGGTATTGAAACACCGGCCGATCAGATTGCCACCGCTTTGCGCGAATCGGATATTAACGACGCCCAAGAAGCCGTGACCATGTATCGCTTCCCTGTTACATATTATGAGTAAAACTGCTCGAGCCTCGGCGCAGTATGCCGACATAGCTCCAGCCGTACCGCTGTCCAGTAATAAATCGCAAACCTACACGTATCAGCTGCCAGCAAGTCAGCCGGTTCAACCTTTTAATCTTGTCACTATCCCGTTTGGCCGCCAACTAGTGTCGGGCGTCGTCATGGCTACCCATCGGCAGCGCCCGGCGTACCAAACCAAGCTGATCGAGCGCATTTTTAGCGCACGGTTGACGGATGAACAAGTGGCCTTGGCCCGTTGGATTTCTTCCACCATGCACGGTGGCTTAGGATATACACTGCGGCTGTTTTCCCCTCCCTCGGCCGGCCGCCTGGAGGAAGGCCTAACCCACAAGGTAGCCCAGAAGCAGCGCCATAAATCGACCAGCGATCTATTCCAGCGCTTACAGCGAGGACCCGGCGCCTATATCGAAAAAAGTTGGCCGCGCCGTTGGCGGCAACAGGGCCAGTTAATCAGTGAGTGCCTAGCGCGAGGCCAACAGATTCTAATTTTAGTGGCCGAGATCAATCAGATCGGTCCCATTATCGAGCAGTTAAATTCTGACCAAAGCGCCGGTCACGTGGCGGCTTATCATGCCGGCCGTCGCATATCCGAGCTTGGCTGGATTTGGCGGCAAGTGCAGTTGGGCCAACCGCAAGTGGTAGTCGGCAGCCAAAAAGCTATTTACTTGCCCTGGCGTAATTTGGGGCTAGTCGTTGTTGAGGAAGAGTACTTGGCTGCCCACAAACTGTGGGATCAGTATCCGCGTTTACACAATGTCACCGCCGCTAAGATTCTAACGGACATTCACTCGAGTGTGCTGCTGTATTCGTCTAGTTGGCCTTCGCTTAATTTGTGGCATCACTTAAAAACAAAACAAGTTCAGCGACTTAAATATTGCCCGCCGGCCCTCCGTCCGCGTCTACTAACACCCACCATCGCCGATCGACAAGCCAGGCGATTATTACCCGATGAGCTCAAGGACAATTTGCGCCGCTGGATTAATCATAAAGAAAAAGTACTAGTATTCTTTAATCAACGCGGCGCTTGGCAGGCAATTCAGTGCAATTCATGCCAGCAGCGGCTCACTTGTCCTCTTTGTGACAATAGTTTGTCTGTCCATGGTTCTAAAACACAGCGCCAAGTAATGTGTCATCGGTGCGGGTACGAGCAAGCCGCGCCTAAAAAATGCCCCGTCTGTGGAAAACCGTCATTGCGCTTTGTGGGGGTTGGCACGCAAGTAATGACCCAGGTAATCGATCAGCTGATGCCATCAGCCGCTCGTGTCTACCGACTGGATGCCGATACCGCCGGACTTAAAACTGGCGAGGCTCTCCCAGCCCAACTACAAGCGGCCGACATTGTTGTGGGAACAGCCGCCCTGCTAACGCATTACGCAGCGGCGTCATTCGATCGAATAGTTTGGTTGTTTCCGGAGCGGAGCCTGCAGTACCCCGATTTTCGCAGCAGCGAACGCACAGTGCTTTTACTGGCTCGTCTGCAGGCGCTGCTGCGCCCGCGCCGATCAGTGCTGCTAGTTACCCGCCAGCCCCACCTGTTGGCTGATTTCGTGCCAGGGGAAATCGAACCAATATTTACGAAACAGCTGAAGGAACGCCAGCGTTTAAACTACCCACCATTTACGACTTTAGCGCGCTTAACGGTCTTATCAAGCACAGAATTGCGCTCGCAAAAGCGGGCGGTCCAGCTGCGGCAATTTATTGAGCGTCGCTTATCCCGGCAAGACCGAGTAACGGTGCGGGGTCCTTATCAGGGCTGGCGGCCCAAAAGCAAGAACAAGTATCAGCATCATGTTTTATTGGCGGGGCAATTATCTCAACTGCCCGATCTCTACCGCGGCCTGCCCGTCGATATTGTCGACATTGATCCGCAAAATATTCTATAGGCAGGCGCCGGGCTTCCTCCACCCTTAGGCCAACAATCTATCAATCACAACGAGCGCGATTATGATGACTAATAAGATTAACTGCACATATCTTCTTTGTTTAGGGGAATAACGGTTGGGCTGATCGGGTACGTGGTAATCACGGCCAGCGGTAAACATAGGTCTTGATTTAAAAAACCTTTATGTTTCCGGTGCCTGGTTGCAAGGACGGCTTAATAGCCAGCGGGATTGTGGTGATTACTCCTTCCGGCCGGAATAATTGCAAAGAAAACTTACCCGCTTCATTCAACCGCCAGCAGCAAAAAGTGTATTGTCCAAGTTGCAATGTAACGGATGGCGGGTCTAATTCCACCACTTGTCCACTGGCCTTAAGTAGGCGGGCGTGAATTTCAATCGGGTCGCCAAAATCTTCTTTAGGAGTTATGCGAATTCCCAGCGGCTCGTCCATAAAATAATCAGCTTTGACCTGCAGCGCTGGATTTGGTTGCCCCACGGCATCCTTCGCCACCGCCCCAACAACAATCTCGTCAATAATAATTTCCCGCCCGCTGGTATTAGTGGTTGATCCCTTTTGCCGATAGAAACTAATCCACCCCGCGGAGGCGGCCCAGATGCCCAACACCGCCGCTCCGCCTAAGACCGTAAGAAGTATCTGAAGGCGCCAGCTTTTTCTTTGATTGCCGACCGGCTGCTGCATAGCTACATTGTAGCGCAATCGCTGGTCGAATACCCTCCTTCGCTCCTAGCTAGAGCTCGGAGCTTCGGAAGGGTTATTCTCTTCGCCCTCATTCCCTCGGCAAGCCGCGGGGTATTCGGCGACGGAGAATAAAAAAAGCGGACCTGGAGTGGGTCCGCGAACTGGTGAGGAGAGGGCGACGGTAACTAGGGATTGGATTTTGGACGGGGTTGGGCGGTTGCCAGCGGGTTAACATATCCGTCGAGATCGTCAGGATCGGTGGGAAAGCGACAGTCGGACAAACTAGTTTCAGGCCAGGTGATAGAGTCCTCTTCATGCGTTTTGGCGGTCGATGGCTCAACTTTTTGTACACGTACGGCATCCATTCAACAAATCCTTTCAACGTGTAAGGTGCAACGAAACCAAGCAGGTAGCTTGGCGATACTCACCAGAAGGAACAATTGTTCATATACTATCATACATCATCATATGTCAAGAACAGAACTTTTACACAACACTAAACGGCTTAACTGAGCCGGATATTAACTAGCATGTTAGTGGCTGCGCTTTCTTTGCTTTACTTTCAATACGGCCGCCATAATAGCATCAGCATCCATTCTGTATTTCTTAAGAAGCTCCTCCGGCTCGCCCGACTCCCCAAACGAATCGTGCATACCCACAAATTCAATTGGTACTGGATGTGTGTTGGCTAATAGTTCAGCGACGGCTCCACCCAATCCCCCATGCACCTGGTGCTCTTCGCAGGTTACTACCGCGCGGCAGTCTCGTCCGGCCGCTTCTATTGTTCTATCGTCCAAGGGCTTAACACTGGGCGAATTGATCACGCGGCAAGAAATTCCCTTTTCAATTAAGCGATCAGCCGCTAGCAAAGCGCTATGTACAATCGGTCCGGCGCCGATTATAGCCACATCGTCTCCTTCATGCAAAATTACGGCTTTGCCGATGTCAAACGGAGTCTTGTTGGTGGTAAAGAGCGGAGTATTGTTGCGGCCGAATCTCAAATAGATTGGACCTTTAGCGGCGGCCATAGCGTGGACGGCCTTACGTGTTTCTTCCCCATCGGCTGGTACGATCACTTTCATGCGCGGCAGCACACTGGTCAAAGCAATGTCCTCCATCGCTTGATGAGTGGCACCGTCGGGCCCCACCGAAATGCCGCTGTGTGCCCCGGCATATTTAACATTGGCGTTGTTGTAGCAGCCGGAAATTCTGATTTGATCCCAATTGCGCCCAGGAGAAAATACGGCATAAGTTGTCACGAAAGGAATTTTTCCGTTGAGGGCCAAACCCACCGCCACATTAGCCATATTCTGCTCGGCTACCCCGACCTGAATGAAACGCTCCGGGAATTTTTCCTTAAATTTCAGGGTGCGGGTAGATTCGGACAGATCGCCGCAGAGCACGACGACATTGGCATTCTCTTCCCCTATTTCCAGTAAGCCCAGGCCGTAGCCGTCACGGGTCGCCAGCAGTTCAACGTCTTTACTCAAAGCGTTGTGTTTGAGATGGGCAGATTGAGATAACGGCATATAGCTTCTTAAAAACTGCCTGGTCTTATTTGGCGGTCAATGGCCGTCAGCTGCTTTAAAGCTTCGGCTACCTGCTTGTCTTTGGGTGGCGATTTCTCTGTCTGAAGCTTGCCGGGCGGCGAGCCGTGCCAGCGATAATCGCCTTCCATGAAGTCCACGCCCTTGCCTGGAATGGTGTAGGCAATAATACAGACGGGACGCTCCACAATCGCCTTCGCTTCAGCACAGGCGTCAATAATGGCCTCAATATTGTGACCGTCAATTTCAATGACATGCCAGCCGAAAGCCTCGTACTTGCCATGCAGGTTTTCCTTAGTCATGACCTCCTCGGTCGGTCCGTCAATCTGCATATTGTTGCGGTCAAGAATGGCCGTCAGGTGTTGCAGCTTGTAGTGGCCGGCAAAGGCCACCGCTTCCCAAGTAGAGCCTTCGTCGTGTTCGCCGTCAGACAAAATAACATAAGTCTGGTATTTTTTACCGTCAATCTTGCCGGCATAAGCGCATCCGCAGGCAATCGATAAGCCCTGTCCCAAGCTAGCGGCTGAACTCTCCACGCCGGGCACTGTTAAGCGATCCATATGGCCCTGAAGCCTGCTGCCCAATTTTCGTAAGGTTTTTAATTCCTCGAGGGGGAAAAATCCGGCGCGCGCTAAAACGGCATACCAAATTGGAGCCGTATGGCCGGGTGAAATGTACAGCCGGTCGCGGTTAGAATCTTTTTTCTTTCTTGGATCAACATTTAGGACATTAAAATACAAGGCCGCAGCGATATCAGCCAAATCAAGCGGACCGCCCGCATGGCCGGAGCCCGCTGCATCCAGCATCTGAATAACGTCCTTGCGCAAAGTATTAGCCATCCGGGCTAGTTCCGTAGGGCTAGTCAGTTTTTTCATAGCAATACAGTGCAGTATATCACGGGCGGCATCATGGCTAAACGGAATATTTTAAGGCAAGAAAAAACCCGCGAGAGAGACCGTCGGGGCAGCAATTAACGAGTCGTCTCTGGCGGGCAAGTGTGCTCTTTCCACGCCTGGGCAAGTGGTTTTTTAGATGCTTCGGGCCGAACTCCCCCTCGCAGGCTTTCCTGCCGGTACCACCGCTCGCACTAAGAGAGCCAGCTGCCTAATATTCTCTGACGGCTGCCCCTGCGCGAAAATAGCCGTATTGGCACAGAGGATGTTTGCACCCGCCTCG
>CAZUSC010000088.1:0-4593 GCA_964622915.1 uncultured Candidatus Saccharibacteria bacterium
ATTAGCTGGCTAGCAAATATGGCATAGATAATACTTAAGATCCCTACCGCCGCCACCATAATATTGAGCACGGAGCCCGCAAAGGCGAAAGCGTGGTCCACTCCTTCCTGCCGATTGCCGCTGATAAGTTTTTGGGTGAACAGTGGAATAAAGGCGGCGGACAGGGCGCCGATTACTATTAAATTGAAAATCAGGTCTGGCACGCGAAAGGCGGCCACAAAAGCATCAAAAGTATCACCGGCACCAAAGCTAGTAGTAAAAACGCGTTCGCGAACTAGCCCGACCAGTCGGCTCACCAAAGAAGCGATGCCCAGGATCAAGGCGGCGGAAATAAGCGAACCATTCTGCGCCACTTTATTGTTGGAGTTTTGCATTCGATATATTGCTGTTACCGCGCTTGGTTAAGGCGCCTTACCCATTATCAGTCCAACGAGCAGATCGTGATTTAACAGCCCGCGGTAAACAATGGAGCTGTTGGCTTCCGCCGTTACCCCGCTAGCTGGCACGGTGTGAATAATGCGATATTGCTCGGGTAATGACAAGCTCGCTCGCACCGTTGTTCGCTTGGCGCCCGGCTGCTTAAAGACAAACAAAGAATAGCTTCCCGCCGGGTTAATAGTTGACGGCAGACGCGTTGCCTTAGGCAAGCGATAGCGATATAATGCCACGGATGTCTGGCCGGGTTGAGTGATTAACCAGTTGGCAAAGAAGGTGTACCCCGACTCTTGACCGATGACGGTACCGTTGGCCTGCGGCCGCTGCGGTTGCTGCCAAGCCGCCACAGCCGGATCGGCCTCAACTGGTAGGTCGGTTGCGGGAATTACCGCCGCCGGTATATCAGCCGCGCTGGCAAATCCTTTGGCTTCGATTAATTCGGCGTTAGCCGGAACCAGTACCCTTTGATAAACAACATTATTTTTCCACGCCGGATTTTCATTGGGGGGGTAGTCAAAATCAATTTCCTCTTCGGGCCCGCGATGCTGGCGGCGAATTGTTAAGACAACATCCACGTCACCGTCGGCCTCAAGTTGCCCGCGATAATCAATCTCCTGCTCGATAAACTGATCGCTCTTATGCCCGCCGATATTGGCGTTATTAACACTTAAAAACCCAGGGACGTTGCGCGGAACGATGCCTCCCCAACCTACTTGTTCTAATTGATTCTGGGCCTGCTCATCACGGAAATATAGCAACAAATCTTTGGCTTGTAGCGCCTGACTCAAAGCACTAATTACCTTTAATTTACTGTCGAGCGCTGCGCTGGCGGACGCCTCCCCACTGCCGGCAAATAATTTATTAAGTAAAATTGGCGTTAAGTCCGCCAGAAACTGCTTGGGTTTATTTAGTTCTTTATCATAGCCATAGGTAACCTGTCCTTGGGTTACTATTACAAAGTTATCAGCCGATACTGCGACGTCATAGCCAGGTACTTTGATGGGACCGGTGATGGCCAGGAGACGGGCAATCACATCCGGTGTCATTAATATGACGCCGTCGACCGTGGGCCCACCTTCCTTCTCAAACAAGTCGGCTATTTTTCTGGCATTAACGGAGTAATCCACAAACCAGTTGGCGTCCCGCAAATACCAGCGATTAACAATGGACTGCAACGGAGCGGGCGGGGCAATAAATTCCTGCAGCTGGCCATCGGGGTCATAAACGCTTTGGACATCGATGTTTTCCACCCGACCGCGGTCGACATTAACAAGGCCGAGCGTGCCAATAAAGCCGCCGGTCGGACGCAGCTCGTCATTGTTGGCAAACAAAATCAAATACTGACGATCCTGCTGCGCGCCCAGTAAATATAAGTAAGTCGCACTTTGCTCACTAAACTTCTGCAAAGAAGCGCGCGCTTTCGGTAGCGAGGCGCGCACAGACGCCAGTTGCTCTTTAATCTCGGCCGGCAGGAAAGGACTGTTGATTGACTGCGCTAGGCGTTCGGCTGTCTTAAGTTCGGTGAGAACATCAATAAATTCCAACTGCGCACTCTGAATAGCGGACACCAAGTTGTCCTCAGGTGGTTTTGTTTCAAGCTCACCGCTCGTCTGGCCCGTTGCCAACAGTGGCGCCAGTGCTCGCGTGGCTGCCTGACCCGCGCGAGTTAAGCTCTCGCCCAGCAGCAACAGATCTTGCCCGGATTGGACAGTTCCGGTTACATCTAGCCAACGTAAAATATAGCGACTGGCGGCCAAAGAAGCATCTAGTTCCTGCTTGGCCTCGCCCAGTAGGACTTCTGCCTGTGCCAGTGCTTCTTGGCTGTCGGCCAGCTTACTGTCAGCTAACGCCGCTTGGGCTAGCGATATTTGTTGCCAGGCTTGCTCGGATCGCCCCTGCACCGCCGATAAGGCTGCCCAGCCGCGCCCAGCCCCTTGAAAATTCCAGACAATAAAAATTGCCGACAGGCATCCCACTAACAGCAGAACCAAATTAAGGTTTAGCCGGAAATCGTGCGCTGATCGGACTTTTTTTTTACCCGTTCTGTAGAACGGGTAACCCCGCGCAGCCCGGAGGGCGAAGTGGGGTACGTATCATCCTGTGATTTTATTGATCGGCCAAACGAAAAAAACTTCGGCCAGATAGTAAAACGGAACGGCAGCCAGCGGGGTTTATTAACTGCTGGTTGATTGTCCGCCGGTGCCACAAACATCGCTGATGAACTTTTCATGTCGGGCCTGTCATTCCAGTCAAAGGGCACATCTCGCTCACTAGCTATAATAGAATGATGCACTGCTGAAGGACGGATCGAGGGGAGGGGAGATGAACCAGTGACGCGACGGGAAATAGGAACGGAATTAAGATCGATATCTGTTTTCCGCCCTCTTCGCACGTTAATTCTAGCAGTATCAGAAAGTTTTCGTGTAATTTTACTCTCCCTGGCGCCCTCTCCAGCCGCGGCCGGACGCACAAAACTATGGATGGCATGACTACCTACGTAGGGAGGCGCCGCCATCTTTAACTGCGGACGGGAGTCCTTATACGTATCACCAGTATGGTGTTCGGCGCCGCGATTAAACAAGCGGTGTCTGGGCAAATTAATGCCACCAGTTTCACGCTGAGGCGTCGGCCGGGCCGTCAAAACCGGACGTGTGTTAATGGGATGCCGCTCAAAGCGAATGATTGCTTGTCGTTCTCTCTTTTTCTGCCTTTCCTTCTTGAACTGGTCACGAATGGGTTTTCGCAGTCGGGCCGGTAACTTCCAATTAATCTGGACGGTACGCGGTCCAGGATTAATCAGCCGGCGGGGTGGCACTGAAGAAACCTGGGGTCGGCGCAGACGCGCGCGACGCGGGTTAGACTGATTGCCGCTGGACCCCTGGCCAGTGGGAGGAAGGACATCAAACACAATCTAATTGTAGGGTCAAAAGGCAAAAATCAAAAGGTAAAATGATAGCTGGTAATAGAAAAGTCAATACCTTCCGGAGTTACTCGTTACTCGTTACTCGTTACTCGTTACATCGTCATACAGCTCTAAAGTTTGCTCTACGCATCGCTGCCAAGTAAACGGCGCTGCCCTGCTCTTGCCGCTGGAAATTAAATGATGGCGCAAGTTAGAATCATTCAACGCGCGGTTTATCCCCTCAACAATACTTGGCGTATATTCCGGGTTAACATACTGGGCTGCCTCACCCATCACTTCAGGAATACTTGAAACATTGGAAGATACAACAGGCGCGCCTACGGCGGCCGCTTCCAACGGCGGCAAGCCAAACCCCTCATATAAACTAGGGAAAATAAAGCAACTGGCTTGTTGATACAGGGCCGGGAGCAATTTATGCGGCACAAAGCCAGGAAAAATTACGCTTTTTTCCAAATCCAGATCCCGCACATAGCGTGGTACATTGTTGTAACCAGGCACCGGTTTGCCTGTCAGCACCAGCTTTAAAGCAGGATGGGTTTTTTGTACTTCTTTAAAAGCCTCCAGCAGACGTCTTAAGTTTTTATGACTCATCCATACTCCCACATATAAAAGAAAGGGATCACTTGTGCCGATCATCATTCTTGCCCGCTGCTGGTCCAGCTGCGCCACTGGCTGAAAAAAAATATCATCTACTCCTTCATATATCACTTTGGGCTGTACGTTCATCCGTAATGGCAGGTGCTTCATCTCTTGAGCCGTATGCTCTGTGACACAAATGATGGCCCGTGCATCGCGGACCGCCTTGCGAAAAACTATTTCATAGGCTAATTGCTGAAATAAATGCTGGCGTTTTTGGCCGGGAAAAATAAATCGGGTAATGTCGTGAATTGTTACGAAATAGGGACGCTTGAACAGCAGGGGAGTATTAAAATGCGTAAAATGCACGAGATCAGCCTTGAGACTGTATAGCTGCCGCAAAAAAATAGTCTGCTCGCGCCAGGAGTAATATGAGGGTTCAACGGGGACAACACTAAATTTTTCGGCAGGCAGCGGAAACTCACTTTTTGCCGCTTCAATTTGATTAGCCGGAAGCAGAAGGGAGAATTTGTGAGGTGTGTCAACCTTCGCTATTCCCTGCACTAAACTTCTGATGTAACGGCCAATACCGGTCCAACTATATGCCCGGGCGTCTATGGCGATATGCATGTGTTAAGAATCAAGTATCAAGTAGTAAG
>CAZUSC010000089.1:0-8864 GCA_964622915.1 uncultured Candidatus Saccharibacteria bacterium
TTGGAGGGAGAAATTAGCTGAAGCCGAATATGTTTATTGGCGAATATTCACACAACATAGATGACAAGGGGCGGTTGAATCTCCCCGCCAAGTTTAGACGAGACATCCGCCAAGGCGTAGTAATTACCCGCGGATTGGATCGCTGTTTGTTTGTATACACACGTGACGAATGGAAGCTGCTGGCAGAAAAATTGTCCAAGCTTCCTTTGAGCCACAAAAAAAGCCGGGCTTTTGCCCGCTTAATGCTGGCTGGTGCGTGGGACGCCGAGCTTGATTCGCAAGGGCGAGTGATGCTGCCGGAGTACCTGCGCAATTATGCGCATTTGGGTAAGCACGTCACGGTAGCCGGATTGTACAATCGTCTAGAAATTTGGGACGAAGATGCCTGGCAAACGTACAAAGCGGCCACCGAAGCGCAAAGCGACGATATTGCTGATGCCATGGTTAGTCTGGGTATCTAACCGGCAACGATGACGACCGAAGGGACGGGAGATCATACCCCCGTTTTACAACAAGAGGTTCTTTTACAGCTCAAGCCGCAAGCGAATGATGTTCTGCTCGATGCCACGATCGGATTGGGCGGGCATGCCGCAGCCTACCTTACTGCCGCTGCCGACAGCCGAGTGATCGGCTTAGATGCCGATGCCAAGGCACTAGCAGGGGCTCAAAGCAACTTACAAAGTTTTGGCGACAGAGTGACCTATGTTCATAGCAACTTTGCTCAACTTAAAAAAGTCTGTGCGCAAAGCGGGGTAGCTAGTGTAAGCCATATTTTGTTTGATCTTGGTGTGGGAAGTCACCAGCTAGCCGATGATCAAAGAGGTTTCTCTTTTCGGTCAGCCGGCCCACTGGTTATGCGGTACGGACAGATCACTGATTTGCCAGCATCACATCTCGAGGAGATTAACAATCTTACCGCGAGGTTAGGAAACTATCCCGACGCGCTAGACCTTATCGCAGGCCTGCGCGTACCGGAGTTAGCCAGAGTCATCAGTCACTACGGAGAAGAACATTACGCCGGACGGATAAGCCGGGCAATAAAGGGCTTGCCACAATTACCCAAAATGGCCACGGAATTGGCTCAAACGATTGCCAGAGCCGTTCCCGCTCGGTATGAAAAAGGCCGTATCCATCCCGCCACCCGAACTTTTCAAGCCTTACGATTGGCAGTCAATCGGGAGTTGGAGACTTTGAGTCAGGCACTGCCGCAAGCGCTCGAGGTTCTGTCAGGGGGAGGCAAGCTAGCTGTGATCAGCTTTCATAGCTTGGAAGACAGAATAGTCAAGAACTTTATGCGGCGGGAAGCGCGAGACTGCCTCTGTGATCCGCGGCAAGTGGTATGTATCTGCCAGCACAAAGCCAGGCTCAAGATTATCACCAAAAAACCAATTACAGCCAGCGCCGAGGAATTAGCTGCTAATCCGCGAGCGCGGAGCGCAAAAATGCGAGTGGCGATGAAAAAACCCACTTAAACAAACCCGGGGGCGGGCCGTCACCTCGCCGAAGCGGGCTTTGGCCACGCGAAGGCAGGAAAAACACTGCTAACCAGTCAATACGCACACAAACACATGACACCAAAAATTCAACAACATATTATTCCGCGTCACCGTCCTCAATTGGGCGGACGCCGCAACTGGCCCCAGCGGGGTAGTGTCGATCACGCCACTATTACTATTAGCTTTGGCCTGGCGGCACTATTAGTGGTGGGATTGCTAGGATTCTTTTACTTACAGCAAGTTATTGGTACAGCCTCGCAAGGTACGGACGTTCGCAGCCTAGAAACGCAACTAGTTGAGCTGCGAGCCAAGCAACAGCAGCTGGAATTAGAGGGGGCAGAGCTGCGATCGCTGCGCGTGGTAGAGGAGAGAATTGAGAAACTTAATTTGGTGGCCACGGATCGCGTCAGCTACCTCGCCGGCACGGCCGATCGCGTAGCGGCGTTGCCGAAATAAGACGCAGATAAGCTCGTGATACATGGCCGGGGAAAAACTCGTCTATAATCCAATTTTTCGCCTACGTTTATTGGCCATCGGCGGGCTGCTGCTGCTGGCCGTTTTGTTCGTGCGCCTAGTTACCCTGCAGGTTGTGCGATACGACCGATTTACGGCCATCGCCGAGGCCCAACGCAAGCGCGCATCCGAGCTGCAGCCGCATCGCGGCACCATCTATCTTTCCGAAAGTCAGAGCAAGGATATTTTTCCGGTGGCCAGCAATCAAAAAGCCTGGATTGTGTATGCCGTACCACGCGATATGGATGAGCCACAACGCATTGCCGAGCAACTCGCCCCGGCGCTTCAGGAGTTTCGCAGCCGGCAGGCCAGCAGAATCAAGGCAATTGTCGCCGCCACCGGGCAGAGTCAAGAGCTTCCCAAGACCGAGCCGGCGCTTGAGGCAGCCAATAAACCCGCCGAGCAAATTATTCAGGAATTGCGAGATCAGTTGTTAGCCAAATTCGACCAGCGCACTGATCCCTATGAACCGCTGCTTAAGCCGCATGAAGTACTGGATGACGATTTTAAGGGCTGGTTGGAACAAGCACAGCTGCCCGGAATTGTTTTAGAAGAGCAGGAAGTGCGTATTTACCCGGAAAAATCACTGGCGGCTCATGTTATCGGCTATCTAGGATTTGATAACGAGCGGCGGGTTGGCAGATACGGCATTGAAGGATTTTTTGATCAGGAGTTAAAAGGGGATTTAGGTTGGCTGTCTGGCGAGCGTGATGCCGGCGGACGCTTTATTGGCGTAGCGAAGAACGAATTTCTGCCGGCCGAGGATGGAGCGGACGTCGTGCTAACGATCGACCGTGTCGTACAGTCGCTGCTGGAAAAGGAGTTGAAAGATGGCGTCGAGCGTTACGGGGCGGAGCGGGGGAGTATTGTAGTGACCAATCCGGCCACCGGAGCAGTATTGGGCATGGCGACTTACCCCACCTTCGACCCCAATACTTATTTTGCCGTGACCGATGCGCGAGTACAGAGCAACCCAGTGGTATCAGACATTTTTGAGCCCGGATCAATAGTAAAGCCGGCGATCATGGCAGCGGCGCTGGAAGAAAACAAAGTCGAGCCTAATACGACTTTTGTCGACAACGGCCCGGTGCGCGTGGCAGAATATACTATTAATACTTTTGATGGCAAACATCACGGCACGCAGACGATGACGCAGGTATTAGAGAAATCCAATAACGTCGGCATGGTTTGGGTGGGACAGCAGTTAGGAGCAGAAACAATTTATGATTACTTACGGCGTTTTGGGTTAGGGGAGCGTACCGGGATAGAGTTGGAAGGTGAAACACAAACCAACTTAAAGACTCCAGATGAATGGAATGTGACGACGGTCGCCACCGCCAGTTTCGGCCAGGGTGTTGCCTTAACACCACTGCAAGCCTTGAATGTAATTAATGCCATCGCTAATAACGGTAAATTAACCCAGCCGCACATCGTTTCGCGCTTGCGCTACAGCAATGGCGATGAAAAAGAAACAACACCCACAGTAGTCCGACAGGTTATATCGGAAGAAACAGCCGCCCAGGTTTCCGCCATGATGGTCAGTGTTATTGAAAACGGCGTGGCCGGATTAGCCCGCGTGCCCGGTTACTACTTAGCTGGTAAGACCGGAACAGCCCAGGTGCCGGATGACCGCGGAAAATATTCGCCGGATCGCAAAATTATTGCCTTTGCAGGGTTTGGACCGGTAGATGATCCGCGGTTTTCGATTCTCATTAAACTAGATAACCCGGCGGGCCTTTCCTTTGCTTCGGGAACTGCCGCACCGATGTTCCGAAATCTGGCGGAAAAGCTGCTGAACTACTACCAAATTCCTCCCTCCTACGACGATTCGGTAAAACAGCCGGCTTTTCGAGTACCAACGAACTAAGTTTTTAGCGCAGCGAGAATCTCGTACGCAAGGACGCATACATCCAGCCAGCGCTGGACGTTGCTCAGTCTCATCGACCTGTTGTCAAGGCAGCAAGGCCTATGACAAACCAGCCAGGTCGATTCCGACGTGCCTTTCTTAACGAAATTCCCGCTGCGCTTTTCGTGTCAGCGCGGCAGCAATTCTGTAAAGAAAAGAACGCCGCAGTCGAGCGGGCTGGTCTGTCATACCTGAGCGGAGCGATGGTTGACAGCCGCTCGACGAGGCTTAGTGGCGGCTGGCGCTGGCCAGCCGAACACGTCTTTTCGGACAGAGTTGCTGACGCGCTAATGCAGCACAAAAGCTGTTATAATGACTGGATGATGTTGCGAAAGTTGGGTGAGAAAATTATTTGGAGCCGGGCCAAAGAATACGTGCAGAGATATAAACCGGACTTAATTGGCGTCACCGGAAGTTTTGGTAAGACGTTCACTAAGGAGGCGGTTGCTTTAGCGCTGTCGGATGAGCGGGACGTGCGGGAGGCGCGCAATAGTTACAACACGCCAGTCGGAGTTGCCTTGGCTATTTTAGGACTGGAAGCAGCCAGCACGCGTATGGGGTGGGTTCGGCTGCTTATTTCGAGCAAAAAAAGAGAGATAGGAGAGCGGGAACCAAATACGATTGTTTTGGAATTAGGCGCGGACAGGCCAGGGGATATTGAATGGCTAGTCCAACAAGTGCCATTTAAGATCGGCGTGGTTACAAACATTGGCTCCACTCATTTACGGTTCTTTGTAAACAAAGACATGGTCGCTCACGAGAAAATGTCTTTGCCGATATCACTTATAGAGGGCGGCACCGCGATTCTTAACGCCGATGATCCGCTTGTGCTGGAGATGAAAGATCATATCAGAGTACCGGCAATTTTATACGGCAAATCATCGCAAGCTGACGTGCAGTTGGTGCGCGCAGTCAGCACTGGCAACCAAGGTATGGCCGGCGAGATAAGAATTAATGGCCGCGCTTACGAAATAAACTTGCCGAAGCTGATTGCCCAGCACCAAGTGTATAGCGTGCTGGCGGCCGTGGCAGTAGTTAAAGCATTGAAAGGGGATATTAAGAAAGCCATTAACAATTTACGGCACTTAGCTCCACCGCCGGGCCGCCTGCGGTTGCTTGCCGGTGTGAATAATTCAACGATCATTGATGACAGTTACAACGCCGCGCCTGAAGCCGTCGTGGCCGCGCTGGAAACTCTGAAAAAAATATCGGGAAAAAGAAAGATAGCTATATTAGGCGACATGTTCGACTTGGGACCAGAGACCCTGCATTGGCATAAGCAAATCGGTCAACAAATCTCGCAGTTCGCGGATATTTTTGTAGCGGTAGGGGAGAATATGGAAGAAGCACAAGCAGAGGTGCTGAAAAGCAGTTCGATCGATACGCACCACTTTGACACTAGCGCTGACGCGGGCAAGTGGATTGGCAGTTACGTTCAAGGAGGGGATGTTGTCTTAGTAAAAGGATCGCGAGCTATGGCCATGGAAAAAGCGGTTGCACGCCTGCTGGCTAATAAGGAAGACAAAGATCTACTTGTACATTGATTTTATTGTTGTAGTTCAATAAGCTACCAGCTACAAGCTAATAAGGCCTCATCGTCTAACGGTTAGGACATGGCGTTCTCAACGCTAAAATCGGGGTTCGATTCCCCGTGAGGCTACCGCGTAAAATTCCGCTAACATATTAGCGGAATCACGCGGCTTCGCACTAAGCGGAGACGTGTGAACAAAACCACCTTCAAAAAGGTGGTTTTGTTTTACGCGAGCCCCGTGATCACGTGAGCGCGGAGCGCTTTTACGTGATTTTACGGGGCATATAATGATCATATGTTTTGGGTTTATCTTCTTGAGTGCAGTGATGATAAATCTTGGTATATTGGTTTCACGGCGGATCTAAAAACTAGAATCAAGACGCATCAACTTAGCAAAGGAGCCAGAACCACAAAAAGAAGGAAGAACTGGAGACTCATCTATTGCGAAGGATACATTAACAAAGCTGATGCCAAGGGCAGAGAATTATTTCTAAAAAGTGGATCAGGCAGACGCTTTCTTAAAAAACAATTAGTAAATTACTTGAATAAATAAAAAATCCCCGCAGTAGGCACTCAACAGGTGAATTGCCGCGGGGCGTCAGTCATTTTTCGGCTTGTTTTTTTCCTACTATCAGCGCTTCGCCTGTGCAGTTGGTGCTTTCTGCGGTGGATGTGTTTGTGGTGTATTCGTGGTCACCATCACGATGCCTATGAATACTATGCCGATGCCCACCAGGAGCCCGGCCGGTAACTGTCGCTCTTGCAGGGCGCTAATCAAGGATGTCACGGTCACAGCGCCGCCAAAAACAATCGGCATCACCACATGCGGCATCGCCGCGCCGCCGGTAAACATGGCGAAGGTTAGCGTCAGGGCACCCAGGGCTCCCGCGGAGCCAGCCACAAATCCCCAAATTGCTCCGGCGCCGCTGAAGGAAAAGTTATCCCCCTTGATCGACATTCCGATCAAGCCGCCGACGATACCCCAAACCAGATAAGCGATGCCGATTGCCACATAAGGTTTGAAAGGGCTGGCAAGTTGTGTTCGGGCTAACGCCAAGGCGGGTCCATAGCATCCCCAGCACACTGCGGTAAGGATCGCGAACATTAACGGCTTTCCCATGAAGCTTCCCCTTAAAAAGGCGTTCTGTGACTTTCTGCTTCCACGACGATGGAGCAGAACCAGCTAGTTATATATAAATCAAAACACGCTGTCAAGAATTCTCTTCTGAAGCAGTCTCGGAAAAATGTTTGTTATAAAAAACAGGCCGTGTCTCGGAATAGTCGTGAGTATTAAAAATAAAAAAACCGACAGGTGTGTCGGTGTGTCGCTGATTGTCCTTAAACAACCGTGGCTTTTGCGGAAACGTGCTCCATTGTAACAGTAGCTACTTCCAGCCAGGCGTTTTCCCACAGCGCTTGTCGAGTTTGCATGTCATGAATACCTGATTCGACGTCGTCGCAGGCGGCCAGACGTACGACGCGCTCGTGGTCAATTGCCTCTTGGACAGCTTGTCGAAACGAAGGAAACTGAATGCAAATTGTGTCTGGCGAATGCTGCAGTATGTGCTCCAGCTCTGTCTTGCTGTCGTCAACGAAGATTTTCATTCTTCCTTCGCAAACAGCGTGTCCTTTGCGAGCAGGCTTACCGAACGTCGTCGAGCGGAAACAACTGCCCAGATGTGAATTGAGGAGACGCAGCGTCACGTCTCGCAGTTCGAATGGCCGTGAGGTCACCAAGTGGAAACAGCAGTGACTGGAAAGTCGTTGGAGCGCATTGCTTGCACCCGGCACCAGCATTTGCTCGTCCGCGCCGAGCACGATAAAGCGAGCAAATTGCGCGTCCACCTCCGCGCGCGTGGCATTCGTCGCCTGCCGCCATGAGTGAGTGGCAGCAAAGACTGAATAATCTGCCTTGTATCCCGCTTGCCGCAAGCACTCAAAGAATAGTTCCTCCCTGTGATGTATCAATACTCCATCGCAGTCCAGGCCCATTTTGAGCTTCTGACTTGTCATCGGCGGTCCTCGTTTTGGATCGATTGAGTTGTGAAATGTTCGCTCCGGTAAAGATGATAATGCCATGAAGGCTCATTCAAGAACAAGTGCCTATTTTTTATACGTAATTGCTGATATTTTTGAATAATGAAATTCTTGCTTTCCAGTGGAATTGGATATCGCACGCATACCCTGGCCGCTCTGGAGAAGTTAGCACTATCCGAAGGTTTTGACGGGTTGGAACTAAACTTGCCGCCCAGGCACCTGCCGCCAGAAGAAACAATCCGTGATACGAGTTATGATCTTCTGTCGGCGGTTGGAGCGATTCATGCACCCGGAGACCTGTACGATCAAAAGCGCTTTGCGTCAGCGTTGAATGATTCAGTTGCCTTAGCTAAAACCCTCAAGGTGCCGCTTATTAACATTCATCCGCCGGCATTATCGGCTGGCGGTCGGGCCAATGTGGAGCGGGGGATTGATTTGATTCAAAGAAAGGCCGCAGAAACAAATCTAGCAATTACATATGAGGTGTTAGTTAACCCGTACGGCCTAGAAAAGGAAAGACGACCTTACTTTATCAAACAGCAGGCCTATGAATCGTTAGAAGATTACGCAGCGGACGTTAAACAACATAATCTGGCCGCCACGCTTGATACCGCCCATGTGGGCGCCTGGGGAGTTGATCCTAGGCAATTTATTAGAATGCTCGGAGCTAACCTAAAACATGTTCACTTAAGTGATTATTCAGCCAGTTTACAACGGGAGCATTTACTATTAGGTCAAGGAGATTTGGATTTAGCCGGCTTTCTGCAAGTGCTTAAAGGCACAGCTCCGGCAATGACTGTGACGGTTGAGCTACATTCGCCAAGGACAAAAGAGGAAGTTAAACAAGCGGTTAGACAAAGTATGCAATATATTAAGCAGGCTTTAGGCAACGAATGAGTAAAAAGAGTTTATGAATTTATCAACTGAACAAATACTCCTTTTATTTACCAAAGAAAAACCTGCAGACAGACATACGATATTTGCTGAGATTGATCGACTGATCAAATCAAGCCAAGAGTTAGACTTGATGCTAGTTGATCAGGTGGACTGGCGCTTGATGCTAAACGTGCGGGCGGCGGGCGGTGTGACTGTGCCAGAACAACATCGGGATTGGCACGATGTTTCTTTGTATTTGGCCGGCAGTAATAAAATTAGTGTGGGTGGAAAGCTGGCCGGGGCTGAAGCCACCTCTGGCGGGGAACAAAGGGGAGGAAGCTTAGAGCCCGTAAGTACATATGCGCTGAAAATTGGAGACTTATTAGTTGTGCCGTCGGGAGCTCCGCATCAAAATAATTTTTCACCAGGAACAGCTTTTGCCATTATTAAAGTACGGGCGGGCAGAGAAGCAAAGTCGCCAGTTGGCGATATTGTGTCTGACTGG
>CAZUSC010000090.1:0-3801 GCA_964622915.1 uncultured Candidatus Saccharibacteria bacterium
GTTGACCATTGTCATTCTACCGGGTGGCGCGGTCCGTCAAGAGGCGACACATGCTCTACTGGCTGAAGTTCCAGTAGGAATAACTTTCCTGACGTTGGATGTGGACTTGCGAGATGGTTACTCTGTTCAAATTCAGGCCCAGCTGTCGGGAAAACCAGAAGATGTCCCATCACAGTTAGATGAGACAACTATTGAAAGCCTACTCGAGGATTTGGAGTATTGCGCACGCTTTTACTGTTTGGCAGCAGACGCTCAAGAAGAAATTGTCTTCCATGTTCGTGACCTTCCTCGTCATTATCGGCAATGTCTTCGCGCGCCACTGAAAACCTCCATAAATTCTCGGCCGGATGGACAGGACAGTCAATGACCCACCTGCAAAAGCGCAGGTGGGTATTTTCATGCCCGCCGATAGTGTTACAATCCTCTTGTGATTGAGATAGAAAAGAAGTTTTTGCTTGATGAGGCAGCCCGCCGGCGCTTACTGGAAGGAGCGCAGTTTCTCCAGGAAGTAATTATCCATGATATATACTACGATACGGCTGATTTTCAACTGACCAAGCAGGATAATTGGTTACGTAACCGCAATGGAAAATTCGAGCTCAAAATGGCTCTTACCGGCGAAAAAGCCAAAAGTAGCCAGCCCGTAAGCACATATAAAGAGATCGCTTCTGATACAGGTATCCGCAAAGAATTAAAAATTAAGTTGTCGAGTGACTTGGAAACGGATTTGCTGGCCCGCGGATATAAGCCATACGCCCGCTGGACGAACACGCGACGCAAATATACCAAAGATGGGTTTAACATTGATGTAGACAGTTTGGATTTTGGTTATGAAGTGGTGGAAATAGAACTAATGGTAGAAAGCCCGGCTGATGCAGATTCAGCCGCCAAAAAAATAATTGATTTTGCCACACAGAATGGCTTGGCTTTGGACTATGTCTATGGCAAAAATGCCGAGTATTTACGCCGCTTTAGCCCTATCCATTTTCAGGCATTAGTTGAGGCAGGGGTCGTACCAGAAAATTAAGTGGATTTGACAGCCGACAGGCAATCTGCTATCATCGGGTATAGATAAATGATTTGCTTGATTCCTTCTGTGCCGATAAGTCTCATCTTGCGCCACCGCTGAAGCTAAGGCGGCACGCGGTCGCCCCCTTATTAGAACTGCGACCTTAAGGCCGGTTCAGCTTATTAGTTTTTAGCGGTGTGTCTTGGCAGAACAGGACATATTCATAGATAAAACTTAGAATTCAAAAATCAAACGTCAAAACTTAAGCTTTATTACGTTAACCACGGTCTTTTTTGATTTACAGTTTTGAATTTTGACTTTTGCGTCTTGACTTTGTTACCGACGACTTAACATGTTTTAGCATTAACTAATCTAATTAATATACAAATGAATACAGTAAACGCGCCGCTGCCTCCACCGGTCCGCCCGGTCACCCCTGGCCGCCGCAAAGTAACGGCGGCCGCACCGAGAAAACCTCGGCCGCCGGTACAACGTCAAAGCTCGCCGCGGACTTCGATGAGATCAGCCGCACCGCGCGGCGACGGGCGCCGCGGCGGTAGTAACAATAAGAGATTTCGACAACCCCATGGTCGCCGCAGTAACGGTGGGGTCCATTTTGGCCCCCCGCGCAGCAATGATCTGCCGATCATTAAACAGCCGCCGCGCAATCCGGACGGCATGTACTTAATCCCCCTAGGGGGCTTAGAAGAAATCGGCCGCAACTCGGCAGCCGTGGAATATAAAGGCGATATCGTCATCATCGACTTAGGCCTGATGTTTCCTAATGAAAACATGTACGGGATTGATTATATAATTCCGGACATTTCTCCCCTGGCCGGCAAAGAGAAAAACGTTAAAGGCGTTATTATTACGCATGCTCACTATGACCACTTTGGTGGGGTACCGCACATTTTGCCGAAACTGGGCAACCCGCCCATCTTTGGCAGTGAGTTCACGATGAAGCTGGTAGAAAAACGCCAGACGGACTTTCCGATGTATGCCAAGCCCAAAGTCAACATCGTTAAACCCAAAGAAAAATTTAAGCTGGGTAAGTTTGAAATTGAAACTTTTCATGTGAACCACTCCGTGCCGAATGCTTTCGGGGTGGTGGTTCGTACCCCCGCCGGATCAATTGCCTTTACCGGCGACTTTAAATTCGATCTGCACCCAGTCAATGACCAGCCGGCTGATGAAGATCATCTGAAGCGCCTGGGCGAGCAAGGAGTAACAGTCCTGTATACCGATTCGACTGGTGCCGAGCGGGAAGGCCATTCTCTATCGGAAGCGGTGGTGGAAACAAATCTGGATAAAATATTCCAGGCCCACGCCAATCAACGCATTATTACGGCCACCTTCTCTTCGATGATTGACCGCCTGCAGCAAATGGTTTCTTTGGCGGAAAAATATGGCCGCAAGATTGCTGTTGATGGTTATTCCATGAAAACCAATGTGGCGATTGCTAAAGAAATCGGGTTTATGAATTACCGCCAAGAATCAATTATTACACCCGAAGACAGCAACAAGTACCCGCCGGGTAAAGTGCTGGTGCTGTGCACCGGCGCCCAGGGTGAGGACAACGCCGTGCTGATGCGTATCGTTAATAAAGAACATCGCAGCCTGGAAATACAAGCGGGCGACGTCGTGATCTTCTCTTCTTCAGTAATTCCCGGTAACGAAGCTTCCGTGCAGTTAGTCAAAGATCAAATCTATAAGCAGGGGGCGGAAGTGGTCCACTACAAAATGATGGACATTCATTCCGGCGGACACGGTCATCGTGACGATTTACAACACATGATCAATCTCACACAGCCAAAATTCTTGGTTCCCGCCCATGGCTACTTTAGTTTCCGGGCTGAACATGCCAAGATGGCGGTGGAAAACGGTTTCTCTCGTAATAACGTCCTGCTGCCCGCCAACGGCGAAGTTATCGAAATTTTCGACAACAAGGCCAGATTAAATGGCGAGAAGTATGACATTAAACACATCATGGTCGACGGCTTAGGTGTCGGCGATGTTGGCAACGTAGTCTTGCGTGACCGACAAATGCTCGCCTCTGACGGCATGGTCGTGGTCATTGCCACGGTCGACGGCCGGCACGGCGGTGTGGTTGGCGAGCCGGACTTGATTTCCCGCGGCTTTGTCTACATGAAAGAACACCAGCAGCTAATCCGCGATACCCGCACTAAAGTTAAAGAGGTTATTCAAAAACACATGGGTAAGAAGCACGGCGGCGAGCCCAACTGGGCCCATGTCAAAGCTGGCGTGCGCGATGATATAGGACAATTTCTCTTCCAGCGCACCGAGCGCCGGCCAATGGTTCTGCCGGTTATTGTTGAAGTCTAGCTAGGTTGTAGGTAGTAGGGAGTAGGTTGTAGTACCATATTTTCATGCCCCTACAAACATACCAAGAACTTATTGTATGGCAAAAGGCCATGCAATTAGTCAAAGGAATCTATCTCTTTACAGAAGAATTTCCTCGAAGCGAAATATTTGGCTTGATCTCCCAAATGCGCAGGAGTGCTATTTCAATTCCGTCTAACATTGCCGAAGGCAATAGACGAGGCACCAGAAAAGATTATAGAAGCTTTTTAATCAACGCTTATGGATCAGGTGCGGAACTTGAAACACAGTTAGAAATTTCGCGACAGCTAGATTTTGGATCCGAGGAAAATCGGCAAAAATCAGAGCGGTTACTTGATGAAATTATGAGAATGCTTAATCGTGTAACATCAAGCCTTAAAGAAAAGTTACCCATCTAAATGTCTACAACCTACAACCTACAACCTACCCCC
>CAZUSC010000091.1:0-5781 GCA_964622915.1 uncultured Candidatus Saccharibacteria bacterium
ACATCACCCGGATAGGTCATCTCTTTTTCGATCTGCTTGGCTATACTTTGAGCTAGTTTAATGGCTTGCAGGTCGTCTATTTTCTTCGGCTCCACAAAAACACGGATCTCGCGGCCGGCATAAATCGCATAGGACTTAGCCACACCTTCGTAGCTATTGGCGATGGTTTCTAATTCAGTCATGCGCTTGATGTATTCTTCGGTGCTTTGTCGTCGGGCACCTGGCCTGGCGGCAGAAATAGCATCCGCTACTTGAACAATAATCGCCTCTCGCGTATCAAACGGATAATCCTCATGGTGGGCGGCGGCGGCTTTGACAATAGCTTCGTCAACACCGAACTTGCGCATGATCTTTTCACCCACTTCGACGTGGTTGCCTTCAACTTCATGATCAATCGCTTTGCCGATATCGTGCAAAAGTGTGGCCTTTTTAGCAATATTAACGTCCGCTCCCAATTCCTCGGCTAGCATGACAGCGATGCGGGCGGCCTCCCAGCTATGCCGCAGGATGTTTTGGCCATAACTTGTTCGATATTTCATGCGGCCAATCAAATGCACGAGCTTGGGCGGCAAATCGACGATCCCTAAGTCGTAAACAACCGATTCGCCCGCCTCGCGGATGTCGTCGTTGATCTTTTTCTTGGCCTCTTCGATAACTTCCTCGATTCTGCCCGGGTGAATACGCCCGTCTTTCATGAGTGTTTCCAGCGCTTTCTTGGCCACCTGACGACGGACCGGCGAAAAGCCGGAAATCATAATGGAGTTGGGCGTTTCATCAATCACAATTTCGCAGCCCGTCAGGCGCTCGAGATGCTGGATGTTACGGCCTTCTTTGCCGATGATGCGGCCGATCATACTTTCATCGGGCACGTCAACGTAAGAAGTGGTGTGTTCGGCCACGTGTGAGGAGGCATAACGTTGAATAACCGTTGATAAAATATCGCGGGCTTTTTCTTCTAACTGGTTTTCGCCGTCGCCTTCCAACTTGCGGATGCGGCGGACGATGTCTTCTTTGGTGCGCTCTTCCGCTAATTGCAGGACGCGGGCTTCCGCTTGTTGAGTAGTCAGGCCCGAAATCTCGGCTATTTTGTTTTCTTCTTCAGCCCGCAAAGCGGCTAGTTCCTGCTCCGCTTGCTTTGCGGCTTCGGCAGCCTGTTTAATGTTAGCCTGCTGCTGCTCGACATCTTCAATTTTGGTGGCGAGCTTGTGTTCGCGCTCGCTGATTCCTTTTTCTAATTCAATAATCTGCTGGCGTCTTTCATCCAGCTCTTTTTCTGTTTTGCGGCGTATTTCAGTTGTTTCTTCGACGGCCTGCTCGCGCAGCTTCTGTACTTTTTCTTTGGCAGCGGCCAATTTTTCGTCGATCTTCTTTTCGGCTGACTCGTCGTTACGACTGCCCAGTGAGTGGCCGAAGTAATAGGCCAGGGTGGCTCCCGCGGCAGCGGCCGCTGCTATGGCGGCGATGATGGCGATGGTAGACATAAGAACTTAAAAATCCTTTCTACCCTCTGTATTCTGTTGTGAAAACTTGTGGCGGACTAAAAGGTGGGGGGTGGCTGTCAGGACCAAGGATTATCCGAATTCGTGTACCAGGACTGCACAGCGGAGAATAAGAGGATTCTTTAAACTTAAAATAATTAGACGTGGCTACTATCAACGAGAAAGTTGCAAACTATGGCTTAATTAAGCCTTTGTTACGATTTGGTCAATTAAACCGTACTCTTTTGCTTCCTCTGATGACATATAGTAATCGCGATCAGTATCTTTTTCCACTCGACTTAGTTTTTGTCCAGTGTGCTGGGCCAAAATATGGTTGAGGCGATCCTTAATCTGCAAAATGTGCTTGGCGCTAATTTCGATATCGGAAGCTTGCCCTTCCGCTCCGCCCATCACTTGATGGATCATGATTTCGGCGTTAGGCAGGGCCAGTCGTTTGCCTTTAGCACCGGCGGCCAAAATTACCGCGCCCATGCTAGCGGCCATGCCAATACAAATAGTGGAAACGTCGGGTGTAACAAACCGCATGGTGTCATACAAGGCCATGCCGGCTGTTACGGCGCCGCCGGGCGAGTTGATGTATAGCTTAATATCCTTTTTAGGGTCTTCATGTTCAAGGAAAATCATCTGGGCAATGATTAAATTAGCCACGTCGTCGCTGATAGGGCCGCCCAGAAAGATAATTCGCTCTTTTAAGAGGCGGGAATAAATATCATAAGCGCGTTCGCCAAACTGCGATTTTTCTAAAACGGTAGGAATTAGATATGACATGATAAAAGTGTTAAGTATTTAAGTAGTTGGTATTTAGTATTTGATAGGTGCTGGCTGGTAGCAAGTGTATCACAATCTAGGTGTAAAAAGACCGAGGTGGTAAGTCTCGGCTAGGGTTGTTGTTTGGCCTGAATTAACCACCAGACCCCAGAAACTCGCCAAAGTTGATTTTTCCAGGAGCAAAGGTTTTTTCAAAAAGCTGCTTGATTTGATCAGCGACGGCATCAGACAAGATAACTCGCAGAGGGTGTGCCTCCCGAGAACAGGTGTCGTAATGTCGGCACCGCACACCGACGCGCATCTTCAGTCTGTTTAGCACGGTTTCGACAGTAGAACAGTTACTGGCAATGTATTTGGTGAGCACAGCAACGTCAGAGCTCTCCAAGGTGTAGCTGGCGGACATCTGGGAAAGATGCATGTCGCATTGATCAAGGATAGGGCAGATCAACCTTCTATATAGCTCGGTTATGTCTGTCATGTCGATGTTACCCGAGCTAACGGGCAAGCCACGAAAGAAATCGTCTGGCAGTTCATCATCGAGTGTAAGGTTGTCCGCTCCAGGGTGAAGGTTGATACCAGCACTGACATAACCATTGGAAAGTTCAGTATTATCTCTGTCCACAAGGACCTTGATTTTGAGCTTTCGAAATTCGGTATGGATTTGCTCAGCCAGGAAGCGGGCTTTCTTAATATCCACGGCAGGTCTCCTTTTTTGATTGAAAGTGTACGGAAATGACTTACTTCGGTTGAATATATACCTCTATTGTTTGAAATGTCCAGGTGGGTCTAAAAAAGGCTCAATCGGGTGATAGAGCCTTTTAGAGCCGTATTGTTACTTCTGGGCTGGAGCTACTAACGTTGCTAAGCGTTCCAGGGTTTTGCGGTTCTTGAGAACGCTCTCGACGTGCTCGCGCAGACGTTGCGGATCAACGTGCTTTTTCGCTTGCTCAACTTTTTTGAATTCGCGAAGATGCTTGTTGGCTTCCTCTTCGACTTCAGCTTCAGTTACCACAATTTTTTCTCGCTCGGCAAAAGCGCGCAGCACAAGCCCAATCTTTACATTTTTCTCCGCCGCCGCCCGCATATCGTCCCGCATTTGCGCCAGAGTCTTATTCCCCTTCTGCAGATAATCATCAAGCGTCTTTTGCTGCAGCGAAAGCATTTGGGCAAATTCGCTTAAACGGTTATCAATTTCTTTTTCAATCAGGGCGGTGGGAATAAAACCAAAGGTGGAAATGGCTGCCATCTTGGCCGCCAGCTCGCCCAAAAAGCGGTCCTGCTCTTTTTGCTCGAGCTCGGTTGAAATATTTTTCTTTAATTCGGACTTCAGATGCGCCAGATCCGTAAAATTTCCCAGTTTTTTAGCGAATTCATCGTTTATTTCCGGTACGATCCGCTGTTGCACATTGTGCGCCTTAACAGTGACGGCTGCCTGCTGGCCGCGCAGGTCTTCCTTGGCGTAATCAGCGGGGAAAGTCATCTCGAAATTACGCTCATCGCCAGCCGAGATGCCAGTAATTTTTTGCTCAAATTCTGGAATAAAGCGTCCCTCGCCTAGCACAATAGGATGCTGCTTGCTGGCGCCGCCCTCAATTACCTGGTCATTAATCTTGATAGTAAAGTCGGCGCGCACCACATCGCCCTCTTTAGCGGGCCGGGCAACTTCCAAAAAGTTGCTGCGCATTTTTGCAACATATTTTATTTCATCGTCTATCTGCTTGTCATCAAATTTAACCGGTCGCTTTTCTGCTGTGATTTTGGCAGGATCACCCAGGGTTACTTCGGGCAGTACATCTACGATAGCTGTGAATTCGAGCGGCTCATCCAAGCTTAACTTTTCAATGGTAATGCTGGGGCGGTTAATGGCTTCAATCTTGTTGTCTAAGACTGCTTCTACAAAAAAGTTGGGTAGGGCATCATCCATCGCTTCTTTGAGCAGGCGATCTTGTCCGAAGTGCTGGATGATAACCGGAATAGAAGCTTTGCCAGGGCGGAAGCCCTTAATGGGATGATCCTTGGATAATTGGCGAGCGGCCTTGTCGACGAAAGGCTTAAAATCGTCTGCCGGAACAGAAATCTTCAACTCCGCCTGGGACTGCTCTTTTTTAGGGGTAACATTGACTTTCATATGAATTCACAGTCTAACACACATTATCCCAAATGCAACCTGACTGCTGGTATATTTGTTGACGATCCAATATACCGAGCAGATACTTATATACTCGAGATTGGCTCGAGAATTCTTTCAACAAATCAATAAGGGAGTTTCTCCAATGATCGTAATCGTAGATTTCGGCGGACAGTTGACCCTGCTTATTTTTCGGCGGCTGCGCGACTTTCGCATCCAGCCTCTGTTGCTCGAGCCTCATCAGGTAACTGATGAGCTGCCCATGGGAGTTAAGGGCGTGATTTTATCGGGTGGGCCGAGTTCTGTTGACGACAAGGCAGCAAGAATAGTGCAGAAAGTTTTGGGTTGGAACGTTCCGGTGCTCGGAATATGTTTTGGTCATCAAGCACTGGCTCGAGTGGCCGGAGGCAGCATCGCTCGGCAGAGCTTGAAGACGCGCGAGTATGGGCGCGCACAATTAACTTGCAAAAAACGTTCCAAGTTGCTGCTGGAAGTTCCTTCTCCTTCAACAGTTTGGATGTCACATGGTGATTCAGTTACATCTCTGCCAAAGAACTGGAAAGTGATTGGTACTACGAAGAGCGGCGCATATGCGGCCATTGAACATGCTAGAAAGCCCTGGTTTGGGGTACAATTTCATCCAGAATCTAGTCACACCAAGATTGGCGATCGGATCCTAATAAACTTTGCGGTAAATGTATGCCGCTGCCAGCGCAATTTCCATCTTAGTGATTTGGTAACCGACCTGCAGGAAAAAATCCGCCAGCATGTTGCCGGCGACGACCATATCATGGTCGCCTGCTCGCTGGGAGTTGATTCAACTACCGTGGCTTTGCTTTGTCAGTCTGCTTTGGGTCCCGAACGCGTCCATCCTGTCTTTGTTGATAACGGGCTATTGCGCGCCGAGGACTTGGCCCTGGCCAAGAATGCTAGGAAATTCCTGCCTCGCTTCAAAGTGGTCAGAGCCCAAAAGCAATTCCTGGCTCCTTTATATGACGTTGCTAACCCGGAGAGCAAGCGCCGCATCATCGGCACAATGTTTTGGAACGTGTTTACGAGGGAAGCAAAGAAACTGAAGAAACGCTTTCCTATTAAATACTTCACGCTGGGAACCATTTCTCCCGACGTCATCGAAAGCGCACAATCTTCCGGGCAAACCGCGCTCATTAAGAGCCATCACAACTTGGTCCAACTACCCAGGGGATTCCCCTTCACGCCGTTTGAGCCGTTGCGCGATGCTCGTTTATTTAAAGACGAAGTGCGGGTAGTAGCTCAGGCCATCGGGGTGCCGACAGAGATCATTCACAAGCATCCTTTCCCGGGACCTGGCTTAGCCGTTCGCGTTGAGGGTAAAATGACGGCTGCGCGATTGCGGATAGCCAGAGC
>CAZUSC010000092.1:0-3863 GCA_964622915.1 uncultured Candidatus Saccharibacteria bacterium
TCATTCCGTTGCCTGTAGAATTACGGAGATTATAAGGAGGAGATGTTACAATAAGATCTACGCTACTTTCCGGCATTTTTTTCATGACCTCAACGCTGTCGCCGCAAATAATCTTATTAATATAATCTTTGGGATACTTAAGATTCATAGTTATGACTATTTAGTGAGTATGCCTAATATTTTATCACAAACAAAAACAATACACGAAATATGTCTTTATTCACGCCAAAATGTCAAATAAACGTGAATGGCGGTAAGAAACAGGGGCCTATTCACGCTTTATTCTGATTTTTATAAGTGACAAAATATTCCAGCGGGAGTATTCTGCTTTGACCGTGAAAGTAGGAACGACCTACTTGCGGCGGATGAACTGCCCTTTTACAACCAGGAATAAGTATACCAAGCACCGCACTGAAAATTTCTGACAGCCCAAAGGAGGCGTCTGATGCCAAAACACAGAATGAGTCCCCGCGATCTAAGTGAAATCTGGAGCGGCCCGCTGACAGTGGAAATTACTGATGTGGGCACTCACACGGTCACTTTACCAGGACAAAACAATCTGGCTTCCATTGTTTCCCATGCCCATACTGCCCTAACTAATAGGTCGCGCCGGATCAAAAGCTATTTCAATGCGCCTTGGGCGATCATCCGATTTGATCGCCTGAAATCGTATCTCAAGGTGCGCGAAATCAAAACAGGCAGCCAACTGCGCTGAAAAAAGCCGCGTAAGCACACCAGCACAATATGTGTCTGGCTTTTTTTTATTTACAAAAAAGACACCTTTTTAGGGGTGTCGGTTAGAGTTCAGCGAGCAGATGTTTGCCGCCGTACTCATTCAGACGCTCAACTCGCTTGTTTCACCAAGCATGTCCTTATATGGTTGCAAGACTTGGTCGCATTGAATCAGGAAGTCCTTGACTTGTTCTGGCGCCCGGCCGATGAAACGAGCAGGGTCAACCAGTTGATCCAACTGATCATGAATCGGGGCGAAATAAGCATCGGCCGCAATTCGCTGCAGCAAGTCGTTGCCTAATCCTTGCTGCTTTACGCGATTACCCGCTTCCTGTGCGTGCACGCGAATCTTTTCGTGGCATTCTTGCCGGTCGCCGCCGGCCGCAACCATGGCCATGATGATTTCTTCCGTGGCCATGAAGGGCATTTCCTCTTGCAGATGCTGCCGAATCACGGCGGGATAGACGACCAACCCCTCAAAAACATTTTGCAGGATGATCGCGATGGCATCGGCTAGCAGGAAAGATTCCGCCAAGAAACGACGCCGGCCGGCACTGTCGTCAAGGGTTCGCTCGAACCACTGCAACGCGTGGGTCATCAGCGCGTTGGTACTCTCCCCCATTAGCTCTCGGCCCAAACTGCACACCCGCTCCGAGCGCATAGGATTGCGTTTGTAAGCCATCGCGCTTGATCCCACTTGGCCTTTTTCGAAGGGCTCCTCAATCTCTTTCTTCGATTGCAGGATCCTGATGTCGTTGCCGATCTTATGAGCGGTCGCTCCAAAATCCGACAAAGCCATAATCACTCGGGTATCCTGCTTGCGCGTGTAGGTTTGACCGGAAATCACAAAGCGGCGCGAGAAGCCGGCAGCGCTGGTGACCATCTCATCCAACTGCTCCACTTTGGTGTGACTACCCTCAAACAATTTGAGGAAGGAATCTTGCGTGCCGGTCGCACCTTTGACTCCCAGGAATTTCAAGCCATCGCGCTGTGCTTCCAGTGCTTCCAGATCCATCAGCAGATCTTGCAGCCAGAGCGCTGCCCGTTTGCCGACCGTTGTCGGTTGGGCCGCCTGCAGGTGGGTGTAGCCCAGTGTCGGCATGTGCGCGTGCCGGGAGGCAAAGTGCCGAACCCGCGAGATGCAACGTGCCAGACGCTGGCACAGCAACGCCAGTCCTTGTTGCATCTGAATAAGGTCTGTGTTGTCGGTGACGTAACAGCTAGTCGCACCCAAATGGATAATTCCTTGCGCTTGGGGAGCGACGTGGCCGAAAGTATGAATGTGCGCCACCACGTCATGCCGGCATTCCTTCTCAAGTTGCTGGGCCATCTCATAGTCGATGTTGTTGACGTTGTCCTGCATCTCCCGGATTTGTTCGTCACGGATGGGCAGCCCAAGTTTTTGTTGTGCTTGTGCCAAGAGAATCCACAGCTGACGCCAATGGCGGAACTTGTTGTTGTCCGACCAGATCTTCTTCATTTCGTTCGAAGCGTAACGTCCCGACAAAGGCGAGACATATGAATCGCGCG
Source organism: uncultured Candidatus Saccharibacteria bacterium (assembly GCA_964622915.1). GTDB lineage: Bacteria > Patescibacteriota > Andersenbacteria > UBA10190 > UBA10190 > CAZUSC01. The sequence goes on from CAZUSC010000092.1 coordinate 2,263, forward strand.
ACATCGCAACTTCCTTTCTTTAGCTAAATTGTCGAAAGACCAAAGGAGCAAAACGTCTGCTTCTTATAGCAGACTACTTGCTTCTGCACAAGATTTTTACTCCAACAGATCCGGATTAATTCTGATTATTTTATCATCGTTCGGCTGCGGGGTGCCGCGGCCGTCGCGGTTGTTGGTAAGAATATACAGGAAACCATCCGGCCCTTCGGCTACTGTCCGCAGCCGGCCAAATTGGCCGCTGAAAAGGGCTCTTACGCCCGTAATAGCCGTTTCGGAGATTTCGGCTTTATACAACGCCTCGCCCCGCAGGCCGGCAAACAACAGGTTATCTTTATAAAATACTGCTCCGGACGGCGCCCAAGTCGTGTTGGGTCCGGAATTGGCTGCCGGCTTGCGCATACCAACTTGCTCTTCATCGCCCTGGATTTCTGGCCAGCCGTAATTGCCGCCCTTTTCAATCAAGTTCACTTCATCGAGTCCCGTTCGAATTCCGGAGCGTCCATGCTCTGTCGCCCATAGCCGACCTTGCGAATCCCACGCCAGTCCTTGCGGATTGCGATGACCGTAGGAATATACCGGCGAGTTAAAAGGATTATCTGTTGGTACCGCCCCGTCATCTTTTAACCGCAATATTTTCCCGGCTAAGCTGTTCAGGTCTTGCGCGTTTGATTCATTGCCCGCGTCACCGGTAGTTATGTATAGTAGTCCATTGGGGCTGAAAGCGATCCGTCCGCCGTCGTGAAATTGTGATCCGGGAATGTTATCAAGAATTACTTGGCGCTCGCTTAAGGTGGCATCTGTTAACTTATATCGCTCCACTCTATTAATAACCCCGCTTCCCCCGCTGGAGGTCATGTATAAATAGATAAGGTTATTGCGCGAGAAATTCGGATGCAGCGCCAACCCGAGCAAGCCCCCCTCCCCTACGTGCCGCACGCCACTTATAGGAATAGAAGTTTTATCTTTCCCTATTTTTATCAGCTGCCCCGGCCGCTCCGTTACTAGCAATTCTCCATTAGGCAGGAAAGCTATCTCCCAGGGAATGTTTAGATCTGAAGCAATAACTTCAAAGTCTTCTTTTGGCTTACGCTCACCTACCACCTCGTTAACTTGCTTTCCATCGGCGGAAGGCAAAGGCTCAACGCTTGTTTGTACATCGGGAGTGGGAGCGAGGGCCTGCCGAATAAACCAGCTTCTCTGCCACACAGCAGCAATAACCAGCACTACAACAACAGCCCCGCCTGCCGCAAACCTGATCCACGTCTTATTCATAGTCCACCTTATATCGTACTCCCAGATTTAACTTGAAAAAAGGATGTATTTACGCAATAATCCCTGCACGGCATTATTTGCCGTGTGTACACTGATGGTAGTAGTGCATCTCTACAACCTACTCACTACTAACTACAAACTAAACATATTCCCGGGTAGCTCAACGGCAGAGCGGCGCCCTGTTAAGGCGATGGTTGTCGGTTCGAATCCGACCCTGGGAGCTATGCACTAAGCCAAAGGATTAATTGTACTTGACCCCTTTGTTCCTTTGTTCTTTGTTCTTCAGAAAAGACACAAAAAACGCCTTAACCTACTTACAGGATTCGTTC
>CAZUSC010000093.1:0-12098 GCA_964622915.1 uncultured Candidatus Saccharibacteria bacterium
CTCGCCCCGCTCTTGCGCAATAAACTGATTAATTTTTACTTGATCTAGCAAGTCTTCTAGTGACTGGGCTCCTGGTGTTTGTGCTAGGTATTTGTAAGTGTACGTGTTCTCGGGGGGAATATTTGTTTTAATAGCTCCCAGCAAGCTGTCTTCCGGCCCCGCTTTAAGAGGGTCACGCTGCGCGGACACTTCGTCCCCATCTTTAGTACCATCATTGTCGCTATCAGGCTGATTGAGGTTAGTGCCAAAAATATTCTCTATTGCATCCGCTAATCCATCTTGATCGGAATCTTTTCTTATCAAGTCACTAGACGATAAATCAGAGGTCAACTGGCTAGTGGCAGAGTCGTCTATTGTGGGTACCAGCAGCCTCTTGATACCAACAATGATTGCGAAAATTACTACAACAGCCAGCGCGGAAATAACCGTCACCTTAAGACCCAGGGCGTTCGTAGCCTTCATATATCAATTACCTGCCAATTGCTGCTGTAGTGCCCGTAGCTTGTCTATTTCCTGTTGAATGAGCGGGAAATAAATTTTATCATTTTCTTCTAGTTGCCGCAGCGCCACTAGCGCACCAACCTGATCAGTATTATATTCGGTTATTTGATCAAACGTTACCGATAAAAGCTCCGTATAGCCCAGCAGCAAACGGTGTACGGGCTCGGCTGCTGGTGGCGCAGACCCAGCTACCAGTTTTTCTTGTAATCGTTTCGCGGAACGGGATAAATCAATAAAACCGGCAGGATCCTTGTCTTGAAATAAAGAGCGCAAGGAACTAGCTAGTAAAGTCTTATTAGAAATACTTGCCAAATTACCAAGCTCATTCAAGTAAACGGCCAATCCGATAGCTGTATTTTCTGACTGAATATTAATTGATTTGTTAGCTGGCTTCGGAAGCTGCGTTACGATAGGTTGCTCCTTAACAAAGGAAAATAAAGTTTCCGATGACTGCTGATCAGTTGGGTATTTCTTTTTATATTCTGCCGTTAAGTCTTTGTCAGGAATATCAATACTGGCCGTAAAAAACTGATCGACGGCCAGCGGGCCACTTTGAGCCACCTGCAGAGGATTAATGTCTTGCCCAGGCCGAAAACCGGCCGGCAGAACATCGTTGGGCGCAGCTATTGTTGGGTTATGGTTGGCTTTTACTTCTTCGCCATCTAAGAATCCATCGCCGTCAGTGTCGGATTTATTGTTATCGGTGCCCCAAATAGCTTCATCGGCATTGGACAGGCCATCGCCATCGCGGTCGCCGTTAGGATCAATAATATTTTGGCTGCCAGTTTGTGCTTCCTGCAGCCCGTCTGTTGGGGTTGTTATCGTTGAGTCGGCGGGTCGGGAAGGTCTCAACCGTGAGAGAACAAGCGCAACGGTACCGCCGACAATACCTATAATCAACACTGCCAGAATAATAATAACGAGTCGGCGGGACATAGTTACTTAATTATATAGTAACGAGTAAATAGTAACTAGTAACGAGTAACGGGCGGGTAACGGGTAACGGGTAATTAGTAACGAGTAACGGGAAAATGATTACTAGTTACGCGTTACTCGTTACTGGTTACTAATTGAAACCGTATTTTTTTTCTAAGGCAGTAATTTCCGATGAAATCTGATTAAATGTGTCGCCTAAGTCCTCGATTGTTTTGGCCCCTATAAGGCCGCCCATAAAGTCGGTGGACATGGTTTTTAGTAGGAGGGTGCTATCCAGCAGTGATTGGGAGGCACTGATTAGCCTTTTGTGCAAATCGGCGGTTTCTTGGGGAGTGGTAGCAGCCTGTAGCGCCGTTAAATTGCCTTCCAGCGTTTTTATTACCCGCTCCAACTCACTAGATTGATTATTAACATAATGGAGGCGAAAGGCCGCTTCAATATCGGCGCTTGATACGGCCAGAATTTTATCATTATGGGCCGATGATATGGCCTCTAAGTAGAGGCGCACTGCTTCTTTGCCCGATGAGGAATTGATAGTTACTTCGACCGGGGTTGCTTCTTTAGCAATTATGGCTTGTTGCTCTACTACGAACGCTTCCAACCTTTCTTTTTGCAGAACATATGATTGATCGGCATCCGGCGGCAGTTGGGCGATGTATTTGTCGGTAAAAGTATTGCCAGAAGGAAGTTTTACGTTACCCGTATCATCGGTCGGTAGACGATCATCTGGCCCGGCCACAGTCGGGTTTCGTTTCTGGAGCACTTCGTCGCCATCGTTGGTGCCATCGCCGTCGGTGTCAGGCAGTAGCGTGCTGGATTTGTAAACATTTTCCGCAATGTCTGGTAAGCCGTCCTTGTCAGTGTCATCTAATATTGGCGCTGGTGAAGGCGTAAGGGAAGCGGTAATAACTTGATTAGACGAACTTTCCTTACTGGTCACGAGGCTCTTTATTCCCCAATAAATGCCGAAAATAGCTAGAACTACTATCGCAGTAACGACAGCGACCTTAAGACCGAGAGCATTTATTGAGGGCATGAATCAAGTGTAATGAGTAACGAGTAATATGTAACGAGTAAATTGAGGTATATTTAGAAGAAGGGGCCATAGTGCTTGCCTTTTTCTAACAAACACTCTTCTTTAGAGGTAACAAAAATATCATGCAGAGTTACACCTTGGGGACAAGATTGGCATAAGCCACAAGCGGCTACCTCATTACACTGGCATGAACAATCTGGGGCCCACCAGGGGTCGCCGGGGCGGCCGCCGCAAACAGTTCCGGCCACTAGGCTTTGGTTAATGGGCGCCGAGTAGCCGCTCGGCAAACCCCCTTCTGTGTCGGGCAGCGTAATAGTTTTAACTCTTTCCTTGTATGGTTCCGGCGCTTTGCGGATGACAAATTGGGGATAGCCATCGGATTCACACCACGATGTTTCAACATCGGCCGCAATTGTTTCATCGTTGACCGCAAAGCCGTAATCTTCGAATACTCGACACTCGCCTGGCAAGATGGTGGGCGTGGCTTGACCGAATCGCACACCAAGGGTGGGTAGTTTAAAGCGCACCGGGCAATCGCGGCCGTTATAGGCCGTGCCCCCGCAGATATTTACTTGCTGCTCTTCTTTTTGAGCTCGCTCAAAGTTCACGCCCAGGTTGGGGAAAATGGTCACGCAGCCAATTTCGGCCGGATCGCAAAAAATCGCGGGAAATTTCCCTGCTGGTAAAGGGGTGTAAGTGGGATTGGGGGTTTCGCATATACCATCGATTAGATGCTGTGTTACGGCTAAGTATCGACTACCATTGTAATCGTATTCAACAAAGGCGTTGTTATAGAGTTGGCCCCCGCGCAAAGTAATCGTGAACGAATATTCCACAAAGCCGCCCGGCGCCAAGAATGCCTCGCGCCAAATAATTTCATGCAGAGGCACTATTATCTCGTCGGCCGTGCGGTACGTATGAACGACATCAGATCCCGCCGCGTAGCCGACTTTGATTTCCAAATTAGTGGCCGGTAGTTCCGCCACATTGCGCACCAAAACCCGGTAAGTGTAGCTGTCTTCAACAATAGCACACTCTTTTTTATTGATGAGAAATATTTCCAGCTGGCTGCCCGACGAGACGGTGGTGGCTTTTACTCGCCCTTCATTTTTATCCCTGGTTGGATCAGTTAAAAAGTCCCCCCCGTAAATTTGGCTGGAAAGCCAGGTATTGAGTGAGAAATCAATTGGCAAGGGCTTTGGGTTAGCTGTTTGCGCATTGGCCAAGCTGGGCATAGTCAGCAGCCCCAATCCGCCCACTAAGAACGTAAGTAGAATACCAATTTTGCTGATTTTTGTATTTTGAACTGGGTTACTATTTTCCATTTTCTATTTTCCAATTTCTTAATTACCTGTTACTCGTTACTGGTTACAAATTTCCAGTTTCTATTTTCTGATTTCTAATTAATTAAACCATCCCCAAAATTCACCGGGCAAGGCGGTGGGTGTCGGCGTGGGAGACGGCAGCTGGCAGTCGTAGTTTTCTCCCAGTGCCTCGGCGATTTTTTTACCCAACAAACATTCTTCCAGCGGGCCATAAACCATCTCGTCGTAAGTGTTATGCATCATTTTAGTGGCGGGGCGCCAAGTACTAACACGGTTACATCCCAATGAGCATTCGGCGCCGGGAAACGGCTGAATAGCATCAACGCATTGGTTTTGTGATTGAAAGCAATTCGGACCGGAAATACCCTGCGTGCTTCCATATTGATACAAATACTCATCCGTCATTTTGCCCACCGAGTGTCCCAATTCATGGGCGGTTAAGCGAATATCCGGAATCGAACCAAAAGTAGCAATTGGTGGAAAATTTGTGGCGACGGATCCGCACGTACAGCTGTGTGGATGCACGACGATAATAGTGTCCCAGTTAGGGACGGTGGCAGCTACAGTGTTTATTACTAAACTGTCATTAGAGCAGCGTGGGTAGGCGGTGCCTGGCAGCAATTCCTCCAGTTGGCAGCCCAAAGAAGTTGTGCTAACAATTTTAATGATCTCGATGCGGCTTTTATATTTTCGCCAAGGCTGAATCGTATCCCTCATTTGTTTAACCGTGCCGATGACGCCATCTAGTTTGTCGGCGCCGCCCACTTCATTGATGACCGCGATAATATATTTATCACCGTCACAAGGGTTAATGGTGATAGTTGCCAATGCTGTCTCAACTTGATTAGTGACCGGGTTGGTATATTGCACCTGCAACGTGTTTTTTAATGGCTGTGTGGCGTCTTCGGTTGGCTTGAATGTAATGGTGTAGTCAACTGATCCGTTGGCTGCCAATAAGGCCACATTCCACACGGCTTGGCGCTGGTCTGGTAGCGTCTGATCGGGCGGCGGTTGGCCGCTTACAAAAACGGTATTCTCGGCATGAGTAAATCGGACTTCCGGATTAGAGATATCTGTGTCGATGGTATTAGTAGCCTTGCCGTTTAGAATAAAGTCTTCGCCCGGCGTGTAACATTTATCATTAGCGTCCTTTGTCAGTTCAGCCGTTACAGCGGTAAGGGGTGTGGGAGTGGGTGCACCACAGGGCGAAATGTCATGATCGCCATAGGCAGCGGGAGCTCCTTGAGGATTAGCATAGAAAACAACATGGATCAGCGTTGTTTGATTGCGCGGTGCGAGTGTAACGCTGTATTGACGGCTGTCCCCGATAGCCATGGTCCCGGGGCGCCAGATAAATCTAGTCGGGCGCAACGTGTCAGGATCGGAGACATCGGGCGTAGGCGAGCCTCTGATCAATCGGCTGTTGGTTGTAAAAGGCTGATAGTATATATCAACATTGTTAAAAGTTGTGGAAGTTGTGTTGTTTTTCACCTCGATTGTGTAAGTAAATTCCTGCGTGCCCGGGTATTGAAAACAGGGAGTGCCCACAACTCGGGCTGTTAGTATGCTATTGGCTGGCGGCGGCGTGGCGATTGCGCACTGGCTCACAGTGAAATTCCCCCGGGCCGTTGGTTGGCCGTCGGCCGTAGCACTTAACGTCATACTGACACTTGAAGAGGCTTGATTAGCGTGGGCGATCACTGAGAATTGTTGCGATTGTCCGGGCGCCAAAGTTCCTACCTGCCAAATGAATCTTTGCGAATTTTGATCAATTGTACTGGGTGCCGGGGTAGCACTGGTTAGAGAGAGCGAGGTCGATGGGGACTGCAAAGTGACGGTAACATTCTGCAGGGACGATGAGCGAGAATTGTTATAAACCGTTATGCTGCTCCTGACGTCATCGCCGGCTTGAAAGCATCCGCTGGATTGACGTCCTTCAACATAAAACGGCGGTAAAGCTCCTTGGGCACTGGCCGGCTTTCCTTTAAAGAAGCCGATGAGACCGGCAACAAGATTTTTGCCTGCTCCTCTTTCGTGCTGCTTGTTCGGATTAACCGAAAGCGTGAAAGTTTTTTCAGATATTACCGTACCGTCGGGTGATGTAATAACGGCTTTGGTCAGCTGACTGCCTTGGGGAGGTGTTAGAACAAGATAAACAGTACCTTCCTCTAATTGTTCTGTCCTTGGAGCAACACCTATGCCCTCTACTATTACACTCGTAGCAATAGAGAATTTTTCTTCGGCAACGGTCTGGCCCTTGCCATCAAGGAGCTTGATGATTGAATAAGGAGATTCGGGAGAGGGGGCATAATCCTGAATTGTAGGCCGGCTGTTCGTAGCCTTTATTTCTTCAATTTCCAAGGAAAATTGCGGAGTGCGACTATACGCAATGGATATTCCTATATTTTCTGATGTGGCGGTAATGGTGTCGTCAGCACCGGGGTCTGGTACCGGCGGATCAAGCTCGCGATCCACTGATTGTGCTGCCTGATCCTGGTTTCCGGCTGCTGGCAAACCAGTAGCAGGATCAACGGATGGTGTAGGAGCAGGTGTAGCCGAGCGACGCAACAGCCACAGCGCTCCACCTGCAATCAATGCTAACAGCAGCACAGTGACAACAATGGCGATAATTATTTTCAGCCGCGAGCGTCCGTGACCGGTCGCCGGAGCAGAGGGAATAGGGGGTCCTGCCATAGGATCGTTAGGCACGTCTTTAATTATAACTGAAAACAGCTGCTCAACACTTATTTTAGCAGATGAGTTAAGATGACCCAGTTTTCTTTGCTGATTTCTTGCGGGCGGGCAGTAGATTCAAGATTCACTTTTTTTAGTATGGTCGCTTGGTCGGCAGCTGACAACTTAAAGGACTTACGTAACACACCACCGATTTGTTTCCTTTTCTGTTGAAAGAAGACTTTGGCCACGGCCAGCGTTGCCTCGCGTTGGGCCGGACTTAGTGGATTGTCAGTAGTGGGAGTCAGGAGGACTAGCTGTGAGTAAACTTTAGGTCGCGGCCAAAAACAATTAGGAGGAACATTTAATATCTTTTGGGCGCTTCCCCACAACGACACCGCTAAACCTAAGAGGTTCATGTCAGGCGGCACGGCCCGCAGGCGCTGCCCAACCTCTTTTTGCACTAGCACTATCGCTTGCGTAGGCGGCTGCTCTAGCTGCGTCAGGCGCCGCATGATCAGACCGGAAAGATTATAGGGGATATTGCCAATTAATTGATAGGCACCTGCCCAGTGCCATTCCTCCTGTCTTAAGTCCCCATGCACAACATTGAGACTGTCTTTGTTTTTGGCTGGGATAGTCTGGGGAAGCAAGTGCACGAAATCATCATCTTTCTCAATAGCGCGTACTTGGTAATTATGCGCCACGAGCGCTTGGGTTAGTGTCCCCACTCCCGCACCCAATTCTGTTATTTGCGGCGGGCCGCCCTCTAAAGCCGCCAGGGCCGCCTCTACCACCTCCGAACAAATCAGGAAGTTTTGCCCCAAAGATTTGGCAGGGGCAATGTCGTGGCGCGCTAGAGTCTGCTTTAGCCAAGCCAGGTTAGTTAAGGGCTGATTCAACATCAAAAAGGCAGGTTAATGACAGCATGGTCAATTGTTTTCACGCCATGGCCGCCAAAGACACACGTTAACTTGGTGCCTTGAATATTTATTACGACGCCGCGGCCGAATTGGGGATGAGTAATGAACTCCCCTTCATTCACGCTCATCAGAACCGGTTCACCAGCGGGCGAATCGGGCAGAATGGTTGCGCTCCAGGAATCGGTTGTCTTGCTGTCCCATTCGGGAGACCGCTCGACTGTTGCTGGCAGTTGTTCTAAGAAACGCGAGGGAGCCTGCGGAACCATCTCCCCGCCGTGCCAGCGCTGCGCACTGCAGGTCAGGGTTAATTTTTGTTTTGCCCGCGTCATGCCGACATATAAAAGGCGCCGCTCTTCTTCCAGACTAGCGGGGTCACCCAAGCTGTTTAAGTGCGGCAACAATCCTTCCTCGCAGCCGACAATCAGTACTTGAGTGAACTCCAAGCCCTTGGCAGCATGCAGTGTCATGCAGGTCACCCTTTCTTGCTGCTCTTCAAAGTTATCAATGTCGCTTAAGAGGGCAGTGTCTTCTAAAAAAGTATCCAGGTTAGTGTAGGTTGAAGCCACGTTTAATAGTTCCTGAATATTTTCTAGCCGCTCCTGCCCATCATCTAAGCTACCGAGCCAATCTAAATAGCCGCTATGCTTGAGCAAAGGGCGCAACAAATCCGCTATGGTGTGCCAGTCATTTAATTTCTTCACGCGTTGATAAGCACGAGCAAGTTTTTGTAGTTGAGGGCGGCTCTGGGCTTGTCGGATAATAAACTGGCGCAGGTTTAAGGCCTGCTGGGCGGCTTGTTCCTCCCAGCGGTCCAGCGTTTTACTGCCGACGCGGTCCAGCAGAGCTGTCGCAAGGCGGTCTAAGCTCAAGCGCGAATTGGGATTAGCAAAAAAATGCAGAAAGGCCAGGGCATCTTTGACTTCGCGCCGATCGTAAAAGCGGAAACCGCCCACAATAGAGTAGGGTACCCGATGGGTTAGAAACTCTTCCTCAAACAGCCGCGACTGCGCGTTGGTCCGGTAGAGAATTACGCAATCGCGCAGGCTGCCGCCACTTTGTTGGTAGCCGACTATTTGCTCGCGCACCCAACCGGCTTCCTGGCGGTCAGTGGGCACACTCACCAGACTGACGGCGGCCCCGCTGCGTCTTTTAGTCCACAACTCCTTATGCTTTTGCCGGGTGTTAACGGCGATTACTTCGTTGGCTGCTTGTAATATGGCCGGCGTCGATCGATAGTTTTGGGTGAGGTAAATAGTCTGGCAGCTGGGGTAGGCGCTCTCAAAGTGCAGAATGTGGTCCACCTTCGCTCCCCGCCAGGAATATATCGCCTGATAGTCATCGCCGACTACACAAATATTTTGCTCCGGCCCCAACAGTAGTTTTAACAACTGATCTTGCAAAGGGTTAGTGTCCTGGTATTCATCGACGGAAATAAATTGCCAGCGCTGTTGGTAAGCCCGGCGCAAGGTGCTATTGGCCTGCAGTATTTTAACCGGCTGGACAATCAAGTCATCGAAATCATAAGCGTCGTTTTTCCCTAATAGTTCTTCGTAGCGGGCAAAGGTGCGGGCTAGTATCTGGTCGGCTCCACTGTCGGCGGCCGGCCATACATCCGGCGGCGCCAGCAAAGAATTCTTGGCAGCGGAGATCCGCGCTCGCATAGCCGCAGGACTCCAATCGCGTAGCGATAAATTTTGCTCTTGCAAAGCCTGCCGGACCAGCCGCTCACTATCTTTACTGTCCAAAATTATAAAGTGGGCGGAGCGGGTATGGGCAGCCGGCTGTTCACGAAGCAGGCGGGCGCCTAAGCCATGGAAAGTACTGACGGCTTGGGGAGTCTGGCGAGAGCTTCCCATTAAATTTTTAATACGCTCGCGCATTTGCGCGGCCGCTTTATTAGTAAAGGTCACGGCTAGTAGTTGGTGGGGCCGCGCCAAGCGCTGCTGGATTAAGTAAGCCAGCCGGTGGGTCAGGGCCCGCGTCTTGCCGGAGCCCGCTCCCGCTAATACTAGTACTGGGCCATGCGTAGTTTCAACTACTTTCCGCTGCTGCTCGTTTAGCTCTTTTAGGGGGTCAAGCATCAATTATAATGGGCATTAAGTATCTGCAGTGTAGTCTATCTAGCTTGCGCTGTCTTGATCTCGTTCTTCCCCACCAATTCCACCTTCTTTTCCACAACAAAAAACCCATCAAACGGGCTTCTACCGCTTAACGGCGCTAGTTGCGCATATCGCAATGAATTTTTGAGTAATGTCAATATTGACGCTGGGGAGCACTCGTCTACTATGCCTTTTTGTACGTTGTCAGCTATCGTTGACAATTTGTTCAACACCAAAAAGCCAACATAAATATTCTTTAAATTCCTGTAGTGGATATGTGAGGTAGGAAAGACTCGGGTGGGGACCGTATCCCAAAACAAGGGAAAAAGGTATTTTATCAAGGCCACAATTAGAACCGGGGTCATCCCCGCAAAACCGGGCGCGCTTGTCGGGTAGCTTCCTGCAAGCACTTTGGCCGGGCGTATCGAAGAAGTCAGCTGTCCACGCGGCTTTTTTTAGTTTAATGAGCTTAGTGGTTTGGCAGAGCCAAGCCGCGGGCAGTATTAACCGCGAATCCCTCCTTTATTCTTTCGTGTCTGGCGAGGAAGTCTCTGAAGGTCCCCTCGACCCGTCCGCTTATGCGCAAAGTGATACCCCGGGTACGGGCGGTGCGCGGCTGGCAGTAATGGATGCCACCGACTTAAATCTGATTACTTTTGATGATCCAGAAGTCAGCTTCGCAGAAACCCTCGGCGGCAATGCGGTGGTGGCTCCTTTGCAGCCGCTGGTGCCGGAACCAGGCAGCGATGAGGGCGACACACCGCAGCCGGGCGCCAAGCCCAGCGTTTATACTGTCAAAGAGGGCGACACTATTGCCTCCATCGCCGCTAATTTCAATATTAGCGTCAATACTGTTTTGTGGGCCAACGGCTTGAACAGTCGGGAAGTTATTAAAGTAGGTGACCATCTCACTATCCTGCCCGTCACCGGTGTCCAGCACACGGTTACTTCCGGGGATACTGTCTTGGCCCTGGCCAATGATTACGATGCCAAAGTCAGCGATATTGTTGAATTTAATAATCTCGGTGACGGCTCGCGACTTTCCATCGGCCAAAAAATTATTATTCCCGATGGCTATATTACACCGGAGACAGCGCCGCAAATCGTTCCCAGCGACACCCGGATTGCTCGCGACAGCGAGGAAGGCCCCACGCCGCCGCCAGCCCCGGTCACTGGCAGCGGATTTATCTGGCCGACAACCACTCGCAGTATCTCGCAAGGTTTTCGTTGGGGCCACACTGGCCTTGATATTGATAACCGCTCTCGGCCGCCAGTGTTTGCGGCTAGCGACGGCACGGTTGAATTTACCGGCTGGCTGGGCGGCTACGGCAACCTATTAATTCTCAATCACGGTGGCGGACTTACTACCTACTACGCTCATTTAGACAAGTTCTATGTAACCAAAGGCCAGTCTGTGGCTAAGGGCGCGGCTATTGCCAAAATGGGATCAACTGGGCGCTCCACTGGTCCGCACGTGCATTTCGAAGTTCGCCGTAACGGCCGCCCCGTCAACCCGCTGGGGATGTATTAAGATCCTCGCCTTCGCTCGGATCAGAAACTGGAAATCAGAAATAAAAAATTAGAAAATATTAATTAGTTTCTATTTTCCAATTTCTATTTTCTCGTGGTAAATATTGCTCAAGCTTCGTAATCGTCGACCGGTTTCTTGCGGCGAAACCACCTACCCAGGCCATGTTTTTTGCGGTAGTGCGTCGGCCAGGTAAATAAGGCCAAGGCGGCCGCTAATAGTCCGACATCGCGAATCAATACTGCATCAATACCGTTTTGGATAAGTACGGCGCCGATATGAATGGTGGCGGCTAGGGCGGCTGTTCGCTGCCACCAGCGCAGAATCAGGGCCACGCCCAAAGCAATGTCAAAGGCCCCGCCGATTTTTAAAGCTGCTTCCCGCGCTATGTCAAACGGAACGTTTTGGGGGACAAAGCCAATCCAGTCGTTGGGATTTTTCAGAATGTTGAGGCCAATCCAAACAAACACCACTCCCAATCCCCAGCTTAAGAAAAGATGTGACCAGCCGTAGCGACCGTAATGCATAAGACAAGTATCAAGTATCTAGTAGCAAGTATTAAGTATACAACACGGTCTTACTTACATTTCCACCAAAATTATGGCTAAGATAGCCAGTCCTACGCCGGCCAGCTGTCTGGGGGTAAGAGTTTCATTGAAAAGTATCAGGCCTAACAGGACCGCTAATACTAAATTAAACAATGTAAATACTACGATTGCTCTTGATAGTGACTCGTACCAAAGCGAATATGCCCAGAACACACTGCCGGCAAAATATAAAGCAAGTCCGAAAATCACCAGTGCAGTTTTGTTCGTGAGTGACCAGTGTTTTAGCACCACGTCTCCTGCCACCTCAAGAACAGCTCCGGCCGCTATAAGTATGATGAAAATTGTTTTAGGTGACACACATTAAGTATATCAGTTGGTCCGTTCTTCGCCGGACGGGCTACGAAGGGCACTTCTTCGTACCTAGTATTGAAACAAATCTTTAGCTACAAAGAGGGGCCTGCGCTTTGAAGCTCTGCGTGTAAGCGAAGAGCGAAGAAGTGAGCGGGTAGCGGGAGTCGAACCCGCCACT
>CAZUSC010000094.1:0-6885 GCA_964622915.1 uncultured Candidatus Saccharibacteria bacterium
CCGTTCGGCGCTAAGTTCTATTTACAATATGGCTAAGCGGGCCTTGCCCGCCGAAGCCTAATGCGTAGGCGGGTATCGTATAGTGGTAGTACATAACCTTCCCAAGGTTAGAGTAGGGGTCCGATTCCCCTTACCCGCTCAAATTTTCTGCAGAAAATTTGCCCAGCGAAGCTCGCGAGCGAAGTTGGGCCATCGTAAAATTAAATAAAAACAGCCCAGGCGAAGGAAAAATCCTAAGTCTGGGCTTGGGGTCTGACGGGAATGGAGAGTTCTACTTGGCGACCGGCTTCTTCTCGATCTCGCCGATGATTTGCGCGAGTAAGAGCGCCTTTGTCACGCCGACTTCGCCTTTGACAAATTTCTTCTCGTCGTCGTTCTTGGCCAACCGCGCTGCCTGCACGTACAGGTTGTGAGTCATACAAAAATTCCCCCTTGACAAAAGGGAATCAACTATGCTATAATGTAATTGTGGGCAGTAGTGTCCACTTTTTTGTTGGCCCTATAAAACCTCTGGGAACCTAAGAAAGGAACCTAAACATGAGCACGAAGCTCTGGGAAGCGACCAAATCAGCGTATCAGTACACTCTTCACGGGATATCCATCTTGCTCACCTTCTTCGTGCTGGCGTCTGTGAAGATCGGCGGCGAGGTGCTAATAGACCCCTATCCGAACCAGCGCATAAGAGAAATGCTGGCAACGATAGTTTCGATAGCGGCAGTGCTCTTTGTGCTCCGGGCGATACCGATAATTCTTTCATACCAGGCCGTCGGTAAGGTTAAAGCCGACAGCCAGCCCCGCGAGTAACAAAGCTGCCGTACCAAGGCGCGAGTCAATTCGATTCGCGCCTTTCTCTTTTTTCTTCTTGAAAACAGGCGGCTAATCAGGCATGCTAAACACATCTTTTAGAAATTAGAAATTAATTAAAGTATGCCCAGTAACAACAACTTCATGCTAGCTCGCGCGGCCACAAAAAACTCAATTATACTTATGTTAAGCTGGGATCTGCAACCTTTATTCTTAAGTTCATCTTCTTCCGCTCGCTAAGGCGTTGCCGGATGAAGTTTTGTTACTGGGTATGACTTCAAATAATTCTTTTATACCGGGCGCAATTGCTGGCGCTATCGCCGGCGCCGCTGTCACGGTTATCTTGCTGCAAAATCCTGCCTGGCAAGAAAAAATTAATATTGATACTGACCGTGGATCAACACAATCTGCCTTGCCTGATTCGGCCAGTAAAAGTCCGCATGAACGCGCCGTAATAGAAACCGTGCAGGCCGCCCAACCGGCAGTGGTATCAATTGTTATTACCCAAGACGTGCCAATTATTGAGCAGTACTTCGAAGAAGCTCCTAGCCCCCTAAACCCCTTTGGCGATTTCTTTGGCAGTAACAATCCCTTGTCGCCTTTTTCTTTTCGTGTTCCGCGCTTCAGGGAAAACGGCACCGAAAAACGCGAGGTGGGCGGAGGATCAGGATTCATTGTTTCGGCTGACGGCCTGATTATTACTAACCGCCACGTCGTAAGCCAAGCTGAAGCTGACTATACTGTTTTCCTAAGTGACGGGGCAAAGCAGGCGGCTAAAGTGATTGCCCGCGATCCCGTTAATGATGTGGCGGTGCTGAAAATTGAGGCAAGCAATCTGCCTTTTCTGGAATTCAGTGATTCCAGTCAACTACAAGTGGGACAAACCACCATCGCCATAGGCAATGCGCTGGGGGAGTTTCGCAACAGCGTTTCCACGGGAGTGGTTTCTGGACTGGCTCGCTCAATTAGCGCTGGCAATGGACAAGGAGTATCAGAGCAATTGGACGAGGTAATTCAGACTGATGCTGCTATCAATCCGGGTAATTCCGGCGGGCCACTACTAGACCTCACTGGCAAGGTTATAGGAGTGAATGTCGCGGTGGTCTTAGGCTCCGAAAATATCGGTTTCGCCCTGCCAGCCAACCTGGTTAAGTCAATCGTGGACTCGGTGCGCGAGACCGGAAAAATCAGCCGGCCCTATATAGGAATTCGGTACGTGCCCATTACACCTGCTCTTAAAGAGTCAAATAAATTAGCGGTGGATTATGGAGTTTTGATTAGTAGGGGAGCAACGCCCGAGGAACTGGCCGTTGTACCAGGCTCACCAGCCAACCGGGCAAGTCTGACAGAAGGGGACATCATCCTAGAAATTGATGGCCAGCGCCTGGATGAAAATAAGTCGCTAGCCCAAATCATCCGAAACAAAAAAGTGGGCGATACTATTAAGCTCAAAGTATTAAGCAAGGGCCAAGAAAAAGAAGTTAATCTAACACTCGATGAATTCCCAGGCGAGTAGCTTTAGGGGGCGAGTTTTGGCAGTGGTCACGGCAATACCAAAAGGCCAAGTGCTGACATACCAAGAAGTTGCCCAGGCCGTCGGCAGCCCAGGCGCCGCCCGCGCCGTCGGCAGTATCCTTAAAATAAACTTTGATCCCAAAATTCCTTGTCATCGAGTGATCCGCTCGGACGGTCGCTTGGGGCAGTATAATCGTGGTACCAAGCAAAAAGAGAAGTTATTACAGCAAGAGGGAGCAATATAGATATAAGCACTACCAAACATATTCGCATCAAAATAACCGGCAAAGTGCAGGGAGTATTTTTTCGTGCGTCCGCCAAAGAACACGCCGACTCGCTTGGCATAACCGGTTACGCTCGCAACGAAGCAGACGGCACAGTGAGTATAGAAGCAGAGGGTAACTCGCCGCAGTTGGATCAATTTACTGCCTGGTGCAAGCAGGGGCCCAATTTGGCCGTTGTGGAAAGTGTCCTGCTAGAGGAAAAGCCAATGCAGCATTTTGACTCTTTTAGTATCATATGATGTACTCCGCCTGTATATGATAAGCCAGCCTGGCTCAATGGTAGAGCAGCACATTCGTAACGTGCAGGTTGAGGGTTCGATTCCCTCGGCTGGCTCCTTATCCTTAAATGCTGATGGGCGAAGTCCCGTAGTCACTAAGCCTGGCGAAGTGTACTACCGGGATTCGATTCCCGTCTTCGGCTCATGGAAATAAATGCAATTCAGCAAAAGATAGATAAGTTGAATCGGCAGCTGCAACAAGCAGCTGACCATCTTTGACTTACCTAGATTGCAAGCAAGAGCGGCGGAAATTGAGGCGCTTAGAAGCGCCCCAGCGTTTTGGAAAAATCAGGAAGAAGCATCCGCTTTGTCACAGGAACTAGCCACTCTGCAAGAAGATATTAATTTTATTCAATCCAATACTGCGCAACTGCGCGAACAACAGGATTTGCTACACTTGGCGACCGAGGAAAAAGATGAGGCCCTGCTGGTGGATATTACAAAAAATTTACGGTCCATTGAGCAAATACTGAAAGCCAAGGCGGCAGAGAGACAATTTTCGGGACCCTATGATAGCAACAATGTGATTGTGACAATCCAGGCCGGCGCCGGCGGCACCGACGCCCAAGATTGGGCCGCCATGTTGGAGAGAATGTATGTCCGCTTTGCGGAAAGTAAGCATTGGAAAGTTTCTGTATTGGATCGGGCGCTAGGGGAGGAAGCGGGTATTAAATCATCAACATTTGAAATAAAAGCTAAATATGCTTATGGGCTTTTAAGCAGCGAGCAGGGTGTACATCGCTTAGTGCGCCTGTCACCGTATAACGCCGACCACTTGCGGCAGACTTCTTTTGCCCGCGTGGAAGTAATACCCCAATTGGTACCAGAACAGCTGCCAGATATTAACGCACAAGACTTGGCCATAGATACTTTTCGCGCCAGCGGCGCCGGCGGCCAACATGTCAATAAGACAAGCTCGGCGGTGCGGATAAAACATATTCCCACCAACATTGTAGTGACTTGTCAAAATCAACGCTCGCAGGCGCAAAATAAAGCCCAAGCCTTGGCGGTTCTAAAAAGTAAATTGCAGCTGCTTATTGACCAGCAAAACGTCCAAAAAGTGGAGGAGCTGCGGGGCGAGGTCAAAGCAGCCGCTTGGGGCAATCAAATTCGCTCCTACGTCTTGCATCCCTACACGCAAGTAAAGGACCATCGTAGCGGCATGACCGTGACCGATGCCGCCGCCGTGCTAGAAGGCGATCTCAGCCAATTTATTGGCCATACTTAACTGGGCGAGTTACCATATATTTCCGTGCTATACTTCATTTATTGCCGCGGCCCATGGCCGCTTAGCGCGTTTTAACTTTAGTATTGATGCATGATTTCCTTCACGGACGTTTCAAAAATATATTCAGAAGAAAGTCACGCTTTAAGCCAAGTTACGATCAAAATCCCTACCGGGGACTTTGTGTCGATTGTTGGCCAAAGCGGCGCTGGTAAGTCTACGATGTTGAAATTACTATCGGCCGAGGAGAAACCGACGCGTGGGCAGATCATTATCGATGGCTGGGATATCACCAAGATCAAGCGCTGGCAGATCCCGCATCTGCGCCGACAGATTGGCGTAGTCTTTCAAGATTACAAACTACTGCCCAAGCGGACCGCCTTTGAAAACGTCGCTTTTGCCATGGAAGTGGGCGGGGCGCCAACTAAAGAGATCCGGCAAACTGCTCCGCAAATTTTAAAGCTGGTTAACCTGCTGGACAAAGCCAGCTTGTATCCCAATGAAATGTCTGGCGGCGAGCGCCAGAGGGTTTCCCTCGCCCGGGCGCTGGCTTACAAGCCCCAGATTTTATTAGCCGACGAGCCGACGGGCAATCTGGATGCTTTGCATTCCTGGGATATCGTGCAGCTACTGATCAAAATAAATAAATTGGGCACCACCGTCTTACTAGCCACCCATAATGACGACATAGTCAACGCGCTCAAAAAGAGAGTTATAACGCTTAACAAAGGCCGCGTTGTCGCCGACCAGCAGGCCGGAACGTATAAACTATAACTATATGTCCAGTAACAACTTTTGGAAATTGGCTATTAGTAATCGGAAATTTATTTAATGGTATGTTAGGAATTTCCTTCTGGCGCGTCCTGCGTAACGCCTTGCGCAACTTCAAGCGCAACATATGGCTGTCGATTGCCACCACCATTATTATGACGCTGACGCTGCTGATGATGTTGTTCCTGTATTTTTTGAATGTCTTAGGCTTAGAAGTAATAAGCAACATTCAACAAAAAGTTGACTTGTCCGCAGTTTTTAAAGACAACACCTCACTGAATCAAATTACAGTCGTCGCGGACGATATCAAGGCGCGGGCCGATGTGCAAGAAGTACGCATTGTCACCAGCGACCAGGCCTTAGAAATTTTCCGCCAGCGCCATACGGAGGACCCTTTTATTGAAGAATCGCTCAAGGAATTAGAGTCTAATCCGCTGCCCGCCAGTATTTTCGTTGTGGCTACTGATCCCCGACACTATCAAAACATTGCCCAGCAGCTTGAGTCAGAAAAATACGCCGCCTTTATTGAACAAGTAAACTTTGAAAATTCCCGGACCGTCATTGACCGGCTCATAACTGTAATGGGCGGGGTGCGTAACGTCGGTGTGGCAACCACCGCGATTTTGGCTTCGCTCGTGATATTAATCATGTTTAACACCATTCGGCTGGCAATTTACAGTTTTCGCGAGGAAATCGACATTATGCGCTTAGTGGGCGCTTCCGGTTGGTACATCCGCGGCCCCTTTATTGTGGAGGCGGTGCTGGTGGCGCTCTTAAGCGTCATGGTTAGCTCCTTAATTATTTACCCGGCCTTGAATGCAGTAGCCTTGCCGGCCCAGCGGTTTTTCTTTAGTGGCCAAGGTACGCAATTCAATGTTTACGAGTATGCTGTTCAAAACTGGATGACGGTGATTGGTTTGCAGGCCGCCTTAGCCATTGGCCTGGCTGTTATTAGTAGTTGGATCGCCATCCGCCGCTACCTCCGCTGAGATAGAAATTAAGAAAATGGAAAATAGATATTAGAAATTGCGACATAGAGAAATTAGCCCGCGACTACCATTTTCTAGTTTCTGATTTCTAATGTCTACAGCCGCGCAATAATGTCCACCAGTGAGGGGGGCAGCTCGTTTATCTTCACCAGTTCAACTTGGCTTACCAAGTCATAGACGGCGGGAAGATAACGGGAGGACCGGAGCGTTAGGCGCAAACGCTGGCCGGCAAACTGGTCGCTGGTTAACAGGCGTACTTCCATCACTCCCGGATGGGCGCGCAGACGCCGCAATAAATCATATTTAAGTCCCGCCACCCATACATCTAGTACGCGCGGGCAGCCTAAGTTGTTGGCAATGTCATCGCAGGTACCGAATTGCACCAAGGCGCTCTTATGCATGAGCAAAATAGGGAAGTTCAGTGCTTCGGCCGTAGCAGTAAATCGTGTCGTTACCACAACTGTCCGATCACGGAAGAGATGTTCGAGAATGTTACTTAAGAGCTGGGCTCCCAGCTCATCAGCCACATCATCCAGTAATACGACCGGCACGTCCGCCAGGGCTGCGCGCGCAATATTTACTTTTAATCTCTCGGTGGAAGATAGCTTGGCGGCCGGCCGACTCATTAAGTGCTTTATTTCCAGTACCTCGGCGACATGTCCTAGACGAGCTGGTAAGTTGCGCACATTGTTAGCGCGGCCAAATTCATGCAGGGCTTCGGAAACCGTGTCACCCAGCGGCTCACTTTCTTCGGCCGAAATATATCCGCAGGCTAAACGCTGCTTGTGGGGCGGCCCACCATTGACGAACACCTGGCCGCGGCGGGGGACAATGATACCGGCTAACACTCTTAGTAAAGTAGTTTTACCGCTGCCGGACTCGCCATAAATGGTCACCCACTGGCCCACCTGCAGCGAAAAACTAACATCTCGCAAAACAGAATGCGTCGTGTGCTGCCGTCCGGTTAAACTCTTCAGCAAACTCGTCGGCACCGGATATTCCACAAAGACATTTTTTAA
>CAZUSC010000095.1:0-13267 GCA_964622915.1 uncultured Candidatus Saccharibacteria bacterium
GCCACTGGAGCCCAGTATCCTGGGGAAAATTCGGTGACCAGCTTAAGCGACATCCCCTCATTGACGCGCGACAAATCGTGCACGGCACACTCGATGCTCTGGTGGCGTTGGTCAACGAAGGATTGGTGGAGACGATCACCTGCGCGTCAACGAACTACTTGGTACCCACCAAGAGTTTCGCCGAAGCAGCCCTGAGCGATCCACGCAGCCTCCGCGCGGCATAAGCGTTGCGTCGCACACATTGTTCCAACAAGTTTCTTTACCGAACCCCCGGCTTCTGTCTTGGGGGTTCTTTTTATTTTCAGTCTTAATACCCAAATAAAAACTTTGGGTAATTTTATATATTTATACTGTCTATCGCTGGACTATTACGTCTTGAATAACAATTGGTTCAGCTGGTCGGCCACTCTGATCCGTTTGAACGGCGGAGATGGCATCGACTACTTCCATGCCAGATGTCACTTCGCCAAAATTTGTGTGCAGGCCATCCAGCCACGGTGTCGTTTCTGTAGTCACGATGAAAAACTGACTCCCATTTGTATTGGGTCCGCTATTAGCCATAGCCACAGACCCTCTAACCAGCTTCTGGTCGTTGATTTCATCTTGGAACTTATAGCCGGCGTCGCCAGTGCCGACCAAAGCTTCGTTAGTAGGATCTTTAGAGAAGGGATCGCCGCCCTGGATCATAAAGTCGGGGATAATGCGATGGAAAGCCGTGCCGTCATAGAAATTGGATTCAGCCAGCTGGACAAAATTACCGACCGTTATCGGAGCATTTGCTCCATGAAGGGTCAGCATAATATCGCCTTTATTTGTCTTAAGAGTAACGCTTACATCTTGGGTGATAGGCACAATATTTTCATTAGTAGGCATGGTGATAGTTGCTGGCTGTTCACTAAGATTTAAAGTGTCCGCTGATTCTAAAGATTCATTTTCATAGGGTAAACTAGTTACCTCGGCTTTGTTAAAAAAGCCTAGGTACAAGATACCAATAATAATAACAACGCTCGCAACTCCGCCAATGATGATATTAGTGTTCATAGCTCCTTACTATTTAACGCCGCAGTTTTTTCTCCAAATTCTTGAGGCCGGCCGGACCTTGTTTAGCAGCTTCTTCTACTTGTGTTCTCATACTAGCGGGCAGTTTTGATAGCAGGCCAGCCATTAGATCTTCTGCGGTGACTTCCGAATGCCCGGCGGAACGAGCCACTTCTTCGGCCGCTCCGGCTAATTCTTGGCGCACTTTGCCTTTGAGCATGCCAGGCACGGGAGCCTGCGCTACCGACTGTTCCAGCACTTTTGACGCCTCGCTGCTCCAAGTTAGAGCGCCAGTCTTTTCCTCCTTCGGGGCTTCTTTGTTATTCTTTGGCCAGAAGGCAGGCATGGGTAAAGCTTAAAGTTACCAACAAAAAATGCAACCTAATACTATCCAGTACGGTCAAATAATAGTTGCCAATACTATTCATAACTATAAATTGCGGCGTTCCCGACGTGCCCGCCATATTTTACTGCATGTTAACTTGGACGGATCCATTGAACTAGTCGTACCATGGCATGTGGCGTACAAACACGCTCGACTATTTCTTGAGCAGAAAAGAGAGTGGCTGGCGAGCTGCCTTAAAAAAAATAAGCGGTTGGCTCAAACTATTCCCCGCCGCCAACTAAATACCGGCGCCCAGTTACCCCTTTTTACTGCTAACTATCAACTGGTAGTACAAACTGACCCGGGGCGACGGCGAGTCAGTATCAAACAAACCGATAATGTCTTAACAATCACCGCGGCTAGCCATGCGCAGATACGAGGAGCGGTAGTAAAATGGTATCGTCAGCACAGCCGAGATTTCTTGACGGGGCAGGCGATTGCTTTAGCCGCCAAAATACAAGTGCGCGTTAAGGACATTCGCATTCTCAATACCAAAAGCCAGTGGGGTAGCTGCAATAAGCACAAAGGAATTTTAACTTTTCACTGGGGCTTGGCCTTAGCGCCCGCCGCTGTCGCTCGCTATGTGGTGGCGCATGAAGTGGCCCACTTAAAATTAACGGACCACTCCCCGGCTTTCTGGCAGTTGGTTGCCCAGCTCTGCCCTGATTATTACCAACATCGGCTGTGGCTGAAGCGGCATGGCTACCAACTGACCCTGTGAGGCACAATACTACAACGCAAACTCCCGGATACACCGGGAGTTCTTGTTAGTAAACCTATCTTCCACAGGCACAGCTTTTACCTGTGACCGCTGTAGAAGAGCTAGAGGAGATAATTACATGGCAGCGCCAGCATCGTCTCCTCCTTCTTCAGCGCCGCTGCCAGCATCGTCCGCGCCAGTTTCTGCTGGAGCAGTTGGAGTTGCGGGCACAGCGGTATCATCGCCGCCCGTGTCGCCGTTGTCTTCGTCATCAAAGAATGTCATCATTTTCAACTCACCTCCTTAAAGCTGTGGATTAAGAGTGGATATCTTTGCTTAGTATACCGAACTTCTAGCCCTATTCCAATGCTTTAAATATCAATTCTTGCATTTTTTTCATATCTGTGGTATAAACGTAGGTTGGCAGAGTTTACCCAACTTAAACTTAAAGGAACAAGCAATGATTATTTGGCGAGACATGCAAGCGGTTTTTTTGATAGCCCTACTGATGTTGGGAGTATTAGTAGCGGCCGTTTTTGTGCGCCTGCAAGGCTTTGACTATGTGGATCAATTGCGATTATCAGGAACAGTCGTACCAGTGAAAGTTAACGGCGCCGTCAGTATTACTCGACCGCTCGTTAACCCTGTCTTACGTATTAAT
Source organism: uncultured Candidatus Saccharibacteria bacterium (assembly GCA_964622915.1). GTDB lineage: Bacteria > Patescibacteriota > Andersenbacteria > UBA10190 > UBA10190 > CAZUSC01. The sequence continues at coordinate 2,785 of CAZUSC010000095.1, forward strand.
CAGCCGCCGGTTAGTATTTTCGCCGCCAAACTGTAATTGTGCTCTCCAAGAAGTATAATTATCCCGACTATGTTAACTATCTCTGATATTCGTAAAGGTAAAATGCTCGTACTGGAAGGGGAGCCCTATCAAGTTATGTCAGCTGAATTTTTGCGCAAACAACAGCGGCGCCCGGTAGTCCGCACGATGCTGAAAAATGTCCGCACCGGTCAAAGCAAAGAACATTCTTTTCAGCAGTCGGATAAAGTGCCCGAAGCGGCCATTGAGCGCCAGCCCTATCAGTTTTTATATAAAGCGGGAGAGAATTTTGCTCTTATGCATCAAGAAACTTATGAGCAAATTGAAGTCGGTCCCGAGATTGTCGGTGCGGCCGCGCCCTATCTTTTAGAACAGCAGCCAATTGACGTTATTACGTTTGAAGGCACTGCGGTAAGTGTTGAGCTACCCATAAAAATTGAACGCAAAGTTATTGAGGCCCCGCCCGGTGTGCGCGGCGATACTTCTACTAATGTTACTAAAGATATTGTGGTGGAAGGCGGCCTAAAAATGAAAGCGCCGCTTTTCGTCAAGGAAGGCGATGTGATCCGGGTCGATACCAGGAGCGGTGAATATTTAGAAAAGGCGTAATAACCAGTAACGAGTAACGAGTAACGAGTAACCAGTAACGAGTAACCAGTAACGAGTAATCAGTAATCAGTAACTAGTAATTGGAATTTTACTAGCTGCTCGCGCTGGAGTAGCGTCGGAGGCCCGCCCGCCAGGCGAGATTGGCTAAAGTTAACAATAGACCAGCAATAGCCAATGCTGTGGGTACTTGCCACCAAGCCAGTCTTCCAGTTAAAGCTTGCGCCGGAACGTAGACCACAAAGGCAATCGGTAGCAGATACGTTAAAGCAGCTCTTGGCAGGCGGGGGAAGATATCAAACGGAACGGTCAGGGGTTCGGATATAAGCGTGTGAAATCCCCAGAGAAACTCTAGTCTTTCCAAAACAAATACCAGCGTAGCAGCAATGATAAGTAGACTGTAATAAATTATAATGCCTACAATCGCCAGCAGGGCAAAAATAACCCAGTCCGCCGGTGCCAGCAAGCTTTCACCTATCACCATGGCGTATCCCAGCAAAAGCAGGCCGGCAATAAAATTTCCGATATTATCGATACCGGTTTTACGGAAGGCTGTATAAAACTGGGCCGGTACAGGTTTAGTAAGGTGAAAATCGAATTTGCCATTCCGCACAAGTTGGGGCAACTCCATGATGTTCTGGGCGAACAGGGAATTGATAATGCTTTCAATAATTCGCGAGAGTGCCAACACAATCAGTACGTCCGCTCTCTTCCAGCCGGCCAGGCTGTCGGTGTTTTGAAATATAACTTCAATCATAAATACGAAGGCCCCAAGCCAAAGAAACTGGCGAATAAGACCGGCCAAGAAGTTTCCACGAAATTCCATCTCGCGCACCATGCTGGCACGCGTGCTAGCCTTCCACACGCGCCACAAGAAACTGCTATTGGCCAGGAATGGCATATCGTTGCAGCCCTTTAATCCATAGTATGCGAGCAAGGATGGCCAGGGCGATAATCCAAGCGGCTTGAATGGCTAGCAGGCTAGAGACAGTGATGCCAACTGGTTGACCCAATAAGATCTCTGCTGGGGCCGAGATTAGATAGCGAAAAGGAAGAAATCCCAGTATTTTTACGGCCAGTGGCGGCATGAAAGCGAAGGGGATAAGCAGGCCCGAGGCAACCGAATAAAGGAGCATCTCGTAGCGCCGGATTTGAAAAACATCTTCCAGCCAAAAGGCCATAATTCCTATGGTGAAATCTACTAAGAAAGCAAGAACGGTCGCCAGCAGCAAACTCAAAGCAAAGAGAACCAAGCGGGAGGATTGGTAAATTATGGGAGAAAATACGTCGGGAGAAAACCCCAACAATCCAATAAGAAAAAGAACAGGAATGATCAGCTTAACAATTTTCTCTGTAATGTTATTTACGATGCCATACCAAATTACTAGTCCAAACGGTCTAATAAGCTTGGTGACGACTTCTCCATTGAGAATTTCTTGCGCTAGAAAGAAGCCGTTCCAGGCGTCAACGGCAATTTTCACAAATATGATAATAACGTAGTAGGTTAAGACATCGCGCGGAGCAAGACCGGCAGGTGACGAGGTGGCCACAGCATACCAAATAGCCAAAGACACCAAAGGTACAGCTGCTTCAGCTAACATCCACAGCAGGGCATCTGTTCGATACTGAAGAGTGCGTTCCCATTCCATCGCGAATATCCGGCCGATTTTCGCCAGTGTTTTAGGCATAATCTTTTTTTGTAAACAGTTCCCGCACCACGTTTTCCAGGCTTGGTTCTTCTATTGAAATATCTTCAATGGGTAGGTAGCTAAGCATGGCGGCAGCCCGTCTGGTGGTTTCATCGCGCGGAACTTGCAGGGCAGCCTTGAGCGGCTGAAAGTCAACCACGCGGCCATACTGCGTCAGATCCTTCTCGTCGACTGCTTTAGAAAATATTAGAACGATCCGCTTGTGGTCCACATGCTTTTTCATCAGATCATCGGTTAGTCCGTCGAACTTTTTTTCACCGTGGTCGATGATGATCACGCGCTTGCATAGTTCACGCACATCACCCAAGTAGTGGCTGGTTAAAATAATAGTAGCGTTATGGCGCTGATTGTAGGTAGCAATGAATTCTCGGATTTTCTTTTGGACCACGATATCTAATCCAATAGTTGGCTCGTCCAGAAAAAGTACTTGTGGCTTGTAAATGAAGGCAGCGGCTAATTCACCGCGCATGCGTTGTCCCAGTGAAAGTTTTCTTACCTGAACCCTAAGAAACTCTTCCAGATCAAGTAGCCGCGTTAGTTCTTCCAGGCTGGCTCTAAAGTCGGCCGCACGCATTTCATATATATCGCGCTGCAACAACAAAGAATCGTACAAAGGAAGATCCCACCATAGCTGGGCTTTCTGTCCCATAATGAGCGAGAATTTTTTTAGGAAGTCCTTACGACGCTGCCACGGAACATAGCCCATGACTTTTGCTTGACCGGAAGTGGGATACAGTAGTCCCGACAGCATCTTTAAAGTGGTGGTTTTGCCAGCGCCATTAGGACCGATAAAGCCGACTAACTCCCCTTGCTTAATTTGTAAATCAATCCCCTTGACCGCCTCGACCGTTTTATATTGGCGCTTAAATAAACTGCCTATTGACCCTTTTAAGCCTGGCTCTTTCTGGTGGACCTTATATTCTTTACGCAGCTTGTTTGTTTGGATAATGATGTCCATAGAGTCTGACATTACCATAAATGAATTCTCTTTACAGACTTTTTTTGTCATGTAATACTACTAGCAGTTGGGGGTCGAGAGTGCTAAGCCTCCTCACACAAAACGCAGCTGGCACCTCCAGCTAAAAACCTGCTCTCTGGTCTGACTGCACGATTGAATCAAAAAAACACAAACACTACAGCATAGCTAAGTCCTATTATTGGCCTTCATATCATGCCTACTTCAACCAAACCATCAACCAAACGCCCAGCAATAAGAAGGCGTAATGAGCATGTGTCCTCACTGACAAAGTATTTACGAGAGATAGGACAAACCCCGCTGCTGTCGGCTCCGGAAGAGCAGGTATTAGCCCAACGCATCCAGCGCGGCAACGCCAAAGCCCGCCAAAGAATGTTACTGGCTAACTTAAGGCTAGTGGTTAATATTGCCAAGAAATATGTACCCAGCAATGAGCCGGAGTTACTGATGGATTTAATTCAGGAAGGAAACATTGGCTTAATGCGCGCGGTCGATCGATTTAACCCAGAGTTCAAAACTCGCTTTTCTACCTACGGAGTTTACTGGATCCGGCAGGCAGTCTTACGGGCTCTAAAATCTCGTCGGCTGGTGCGCTTGCCAGAAAACGTTTTTGATCACATTCTCGAAATGCAGCGCGTGCGCCAACGACTGTACCAGCTGCTGGGCCGCGAACCTTCGCTGGAGGAGGTAGCGGTAGAAATGCCCGCTTCCCTCAAAGAAATCAATCGATTAGAAGCAGCTTCCGCTGATATTGTGTCGTTAGAGCGGGTGATTCGGGGCCGCGAGGAAGACGAGGAAACAAAGCTACAGGATTTGCTGGAAGATCACGAAGCACTAGTGCCAAGCGATGTGGCGCAAAATTCTTTAGTCAAGCGAAAACTCAATGAGGCCGTTGAGACCTTGCCTGTACGCGAGCGGCGCATCATTGATGCCCGTTTTGGTCTGACCGACAAGCAGCCCAAGACCCTGGAAGAAATTGGCCGTGAATTTGGCATTAGCCGCGAGCGTGTTCGCCAACTGCAAAACGTTGCTTTAGATCGTCTGCGCCAGCGGCGGTCCGTCATTCGTACTCGGCACTGAAAACCGCCGCGCAAAAATAGCCAGCAGCATCTGGCCCGGCTTGTTATGATGAGAACATGCCGGAGGGAAAGTTTTTATGGGGGGCCGCAACTAGTGCTCATCAAGTAGAAGGAAATAATGTTCATAATGACTGGTGGGATTGGGAAAAATCGACGCCGGATATCGAAGAATCGGATCTGGCCGGCGATCACTATCGTCGCTTCCGGGAAGATTTTGCTTTGGCGAAAGCGCTGGGACATAACGCGCATCGGTTGTCGATCGAATGGAGTAGGATTGAGCCGCGAGAAGGGACTTGGAATAAAGCAGCCATTCAACATTATCGTGAAGTGTTGCAGGAATTGCGTCGCTTGGGCTTAAAAACATTTGTTACCCTCCACCACTTTACTAATCCCTTATGGTTGGCTCAAAAAGGCGGCTGGACTAATAGCCGTACGCCGGAATTATTTGCCCGGTATGCCGACTATGTCGCCCAACACTTAGGCGACTTAGTAGACTTTTGGTTGACCATCAATGAACCAATGGTGTATGCCACGGAATGTTATTGGCGCGCGAAGTGGCCGCCGCAGAAGCGCTCTATAGCCGATTTACTAAGAGTAATCGGTAACATGGCTCGTGCCCATCGCCTGGCTTATCGCGTCCTTCATCGGGTAACTGCCGACGCGCCAGTTAGTTTTGCCAAGCATCTTATCGCTTACTTGCCAGCAAATAGGGGACAATTAGACGATCAAATAGTTGTTCGTTTCATGGACTGGTGGTTTAACCAGCGTTTTTTTAGTTTGATAGGTCCCACTTTTGATTTTATTGGAGTAAATTATTATTTTTGCAGCAAACTTCGTGTGCATCTATTCCCGCTCAGTTTACAGACAATACCGTGGCCGGGCCCGAAATCAGATCTTAACTGGCCTTTAATTCCTGAGGGACTGACTCATGTTTTACTAAGAATGAAACGGTACAAAAAACCGATTTATACTACCGAAAACGGTCTGGCCGACGCCGCTGATTCCCGTCGGGCCGACTTTATTCGTTCACACCTGCGGGCAGTCGAAAAAGCGCAGGCGCAGGGTGCTGATGTGCGAGGTTATTTACATTGGTCGCTCCTGGACAATTTTGAGTGGGCGGATGGGTTTAAGCCGCGGTTCGGATTAATTGAGATTGATTACAAAACAATGGCCAGAAAAGTGCGTCCGAGCGCTTATGTTTATAAAGCGATCATCGAGCAGTCAAAGTGGTAAACGAAGCTATGTCCTGGCGTCGGTAATTTTGTAGCAGCGTTGCAGAACCTCACGCGGGCTGAAGACACGACCCCACTTCGTCCTGAACTCAACGTAGTTCAGGACTTCGCGGGGTTAATCCGCGCTTAGCGCGGATTAAAAAAACCGCCAGCTGGTAGATGAGCGGGCGGGATGGCAAGCGCTGAATCAAATGCGCGGAACGACGGATATTTGATTGCGAACGGGGACGATAGTGTTGCCGGTGTACTTGTTGTTGGCCGCCCTGTCTACTTGAATCGCTCTCTCGTTTACTATTTGTAAGGCAGCATGCGTGGCGAGACATCGGCAGTAAAAATCAGTGGTCTCTCCGCGGATTGTGATTAAGTCTCCGTCCTCCACAACGCCCAGGCGGGCTATGTCCTGGTTTACACAACTTTTAATCCTGGCTTGAATTAGTTCTGCTAACGACATAAACATTCCTTTCGTGTTTGTCAGTAGCAAGTAATGAAATGTGCAACCACTACTTACATATTACCACGTTCTAAAAATATTGAGCTGGGTTGGTACTAAGAAGTAACGAGTCTTACAATATCCACATGCTTTGGCTCCTTCTGGCACTAACAGCCCACCTCGGCAATGCAGTTGTCTTTGTTATTGATAAAAGTTTACTGGCCGGCAAAAGCACCATCGCCGAGCCTTGGCGCTACGCTTTTTATTCTGCAGTACTGGCGGGAGCTGCCATAGTGATTTTGCCCTGGGTCTATGTGCCGCTGACACCATTTATTTTGATGTGGTCAGTCTTGACCGGCGCCGCTCATATTATGGCCCTCTGGTTATTTTTTAGTGCTTTAAGAGGCGGCGAACCCAGTAGAATCGTGCCAATTGCCGGCTCGGCTGTGCCGGTATTTACATTGGTCATCGCGGTAACAGTCCTCGGAGAAGTGCTGGCTGCTAAACAATGGGGAGGAGTAGCGTTGTTAATAATTGGCGGCGCCCTGTTATCTATTAGTTTCGGCCGGGCTAAAAAAATTCCTGGAAGTATCTTGTTGATAACTTTGTTGGCCGGATTATTTTTTGCCGCCTATTTTGCCGGCGCAAAATACCTCTACGATCACAGCTCACCTTTTTTAGCAGTGTTTGTTTACGGCCGGTTTTTTGAGTCCCTCCTGGCCTTGCTTGTGCTCGGACCACTAGTCTGGCTTAAAAGAGAGCGCCGCCTGCCGCGTGATCGCTTGACTATTTTACGCGGCCCGAAGAAAAAACGTTCCTGGGTTGCCGGCCGCAGTATATTACCCCCTGCCTTTTTTGTTAGTAATAAAGTATTGGCCGCCGGCGCATTTTTGCTACAGAGCTATGCTATAAGCCTGGGCAGTGTCACCGTGGTTAATGCCTTGCAAGGCACGCAATATTTATTCGTTCTCTTGCTGGCGGCAGCCGTTTCCCAATTCCTACCCAATCTTTTTAAAGAAGAGCTACATCGTGTTGCCTTGACGCAGAAATTAGCCGGCATAGCTGCCGTCGCGGTCGGCCTCGTCTTGTTAGTATGAAAAAGAACCGCAGATTCGCCCGAGCAATCCTAGTTGCCGCCGCCGGCATGGTTTTACTGGTGCTGGTAGCAGCTTGGCCCGGCGATCCGACGGCCCCGCAATTATACGGAGTAACATTCTCCCAACCCCATGCTACCGGTATCGGCCTGGATTGGCGGGAAGTTTATCGAGCCATTCTGGAAGATTTAGACGTACCCTACCTAAGATTGAATGTTTATTGGGATATCGTTGAGCCGGTCGATAACAAGTTTGATTTCTCTACTATGGACTATCAATTGGACTTGGCGGCTGCTCGCGAAGCACAGGTCATTTTAGCCATCGGCCGCAAACTGCCGCGCTGGCCGGAATGTCATGTGCCGCAGTGGGCGGTGGGGTTGTCGGAAAATGCGCAGCAGGAAAAAGTTATGGAGATGGTGGAAGTGGTCGTGAAACGATATCAAGATCACCCCGCTCTCTTAATGTGGCAGTTAGAAAACGAGCCGCTGCTTGATTTTGGGGTCTGTCCGCCAGAGGATCAGAAATTCTTGCAGCAAGAAGAGAGGCTGGTGCGCCAGCTTGATTCGTCCCACCCCATTCTGATCACCGACTCGGGCGAACTTAATTCCTGGTTGCCTGCCGCTGCCTATGGCGATGTATTAGGTACGACCATGTACCGGACGGTTTTTTCCGCTCGGACCAACCGGAATTGGCACTACGACTATATTTTCCCAGCTTGGCTTTACCGGCTGAAGGCTCGCTATGTGGGACTGCTACGCGGCAAGCAAGTCATTATCTCTGAGCTACAAGGGGAGCCGTGGGGCGCCAAACCATTTACGCAAATGAGCGGGGCGGAACGACAGGCCGCTTTCTCGCCGGAGCGTTTCCGGCAGCTGCATAGCTTTGCCCGCCGCACCCAGTTACCGGTGGCCTACTGGTGGGGAGTGGAATATTGGTATTGGGAAAAAGAAGTTAAGGGCAATAACGCCTATTGGGAATATGCTAAAAGCATCTTTACTGCAAGTCAAAACGCAAAAGGCAAAAATCAAAAAAGTGGTATAATAAAACTAATTTAGATATTCCTTTGAAGATCGGAGGTGAGTGGTATGGCAAATAAAAGTTTACAATTATGGGCAGCCGTTCTTCTGCTGGTGGGCGGTTTAGTTCATCTTATTCCCGCGCTGTATGTGGCATTGTCCAACCTCACGGGCGGTAACCCGTGGATTCAGATCGTTGTCGGTATTCTGTCCGTTATCGTCGCCTTGGTCTTATTCGCGGGTGACAAGCAAAGTGCTGGTGGCAGCAACACTTCCGGCGGTCCGCTTTAAAAAAAAGAGTTTTAATGGACGACTTGAACCGTTGGCAACGCTGGTGGGTTAACGCTTGGCCTCATCGCTGGCATGTCCGCCGCCATATCCCCTCTTTCCTAAAGAACAGCCCCGATCCTTTTCGCGGGGAGGTTTTGGAGGTAGGGGCGGGCCAAGGCTGGACTTCGCGCCAGATCTTAGACACTTTTCCGCAAGTGGAGCTGACTGCTACCGATATTGAGGGTGGAAAAAAAGATACATACGACCAGTTGCGTCAAAAATACGGCCGGCGGTTGAAGGTTAAAACAGCTAATATATTAAAACTGCCTTTTGATCGTGATGCTTTTGATATTGTGATCGCGGTAAGTGTCATGTCTTATTTGCCGCCCTCGGCAGCCCAGGATGCTCTGCGAGAATTACTGCGGGTGACGCGACCAGGGGGATTAATTGGTATAAGTGATTTTGTGTTGTTTGCTCGTTCCCGGCACACGGGACGTGCCCATATTGAAAATGCCTTGCGGGGAGAAAAAGCCCAGATAGTATATGCCAAGGGCGACCAGATGTTTGATATGTGGATTCGCGTTGATTATCCCATTCCGCCGCCAGGCGCTGCTACTGAATAGGAATGTTCTAATGTGGAATCCATTTAGTCGTTCACTTATTGGCAAAAAGGCGCCCGCTCTGTTGGGCGCGGTTTGGTTTAATGAACAAGTATTACCGCCGTCCGCCCGTGGGCGAATCAAGCAAGGCCAGCCGCTAAAATTTCGGCGGGACTTTCCTGGGCAGGTGGTGCTGCTAGATTTTTGGGATTACTCCTGCATTCATTGTCTTAATGCTCTACCTTATTTGCGAGCCTGGTGGCAGCGCTACCAGCAGTATAATTTTCTCATTATTGGTGTCCACACTCCGGAGTTTGTTTTTGCGGCTGATCCGGACAAAGTGCGTAGTGCCGTGCTGCGTTTTAATTTGAGTTACCCGGTGGTGAGTGATCCGGAGTACCAGATTTGGGAGCGCTATCATAATAATTCTTGGCCGCGGCAATTACTGGTGGATAGTCGAGGAGTCATTCGCTACGATCAGCAAGGGGCAGGCAATTATCAAAAAACCGAAAGCACAATCCAAGCATTACTCAAAGCCCAGCAGCCAGCGGTGACTTTTGCCGAACCGCTAGCACCCTTGCGTGACGTTGATCACCCCAGCGCGGTTTGTAAACCTGTTACCCCAGACGTGTATTTAGGCTGGCGGCAGGGCAGAACGGTCAGTCCGCCCGGTCAACGCCCGGAAGAATCCGCCTGGCACACGGCGCCCGCCAGCATTCCCCTACATCAGTGGGCGTTAGGTGGGAAATGGCAACAGCAAGCAGAAGAAGTAGTACCAGGCGGCTTGGGCAGTCACATTCAGCTCCATTATTTAGCGAATGATGTTTTCGCCGTCCTACGTCCCTTTGACGCTTTAACAACCGTTTTAGAAATACAGCGCGACGGCCAGCCACTGACGTCTGACATTATAGGCCCAGACGTTCAGCTCCAAGATGGAAAAAGTATTGTCACGGTAAATGAAGATCGCCTTTATCGTTTAGTCGCCGATAAAGAGCATGGTGAACATCAATTAACACTGGCGCCGCTCACTGGACAACCCGCTATTCATACTTTTACGTTTGGCAGCAGTTGCGTGTAGGAAAGGCGAAATGGCAAGCTTGGTGAAAATTTGGATCAAACGGGTGGCCGTGAGCCCAACTCCGCCAAGCCTGCCTGTCGGTAGACAGGGCTTCGCTGGGCAAGGCCGGGCACCTATTTTATTGCCTGAACCACATATATTTTCTGGCCGTAGCTACTAGCGAGACTCCTTAATGTGAAAATTTGCAGTGTAAAAATAGGCCAGAAAATATATGCGGTGAGGAGCAAAAAAACCAAATACAATAAGTTGCGATATTGACAGAAATGGGGTATGGTGGATCGCTATGCCCAGTAACAATTTTTGGAAATTGGATATTAGTAATTGGAAATTAATTTAGAGGTATGCCCATCAAAACATCTGTTGTGGCCAGTAAGCC
>CAZUSC010000096.1:0-6961 GCA_964622915.1 uncultured Candidatus Saccharibacteria bacterium
TTTGACTGGCAGGAATACTGGCCTTGCAACGCCGACACCGCATTGCTTTGTTAGTATATCTTTCTTCCACCTGATAGCGACTTTTGCATTGTGGACAGGTTCTCGTCTCCATTTCAGAACTCCTTATTCAATTGTGATTTGGTGTACGGGTATAACTGCGCCCTTCTACTATTGCCATATTTGGCCCAAAACGCAACCCTGACGTGCTATATTATTGATTTATGATCGGTCTATTTGATTCGGGATACGGAGGGTTAACAATTCTGCATGGCATTATCGATCTGCTGCCCCAGTATTCATACGTTTATTTGGGAGATAATGCGCGGGCGCCTTATGGGTCCAGAAGCGCTGAAGAAGTCTTTAACTTTACAGTTGAGGGGATGGGTTATCTATTTGACCAGGGATGCCAGTTGGTAATTCTGGCTTGTAACACTGCTTCCACTGGTGCCCTGCGGCGAATTCAGCAGGAAATTTTGCCCAGCCGTTACCCGGACAAAAAAGTTTTAGGAATTGTTGTGCCCACAATTGAGCAGGTAACCGGCATTCCCTGGAAAAACAATAAGCCATCGGTTTCCGCTCCGCTGGGTCAGCTAACAGTTGGCATACTAGCCACGCAGCGGACCGTCGATTCCAAAGTCTACGAGGCAGAAATCCATAAAAGAAATCCTTCCATCCGTGTTGTTCAGCAAGCATGCCCGGAATTAGTGGAGGCGGTTGAGAGGGGAGCATCAAGAGCAGAGATTGTCCCAATTATTAAAAGCAGTATTCAGAACTTGTATGGTCAAGTGCCGGCTGATGCGGCTCCGATCTCTGCCATTGTACTTGGCTGCACCCATTTTGCTCTAATAGCTGATGACATTCGGCGGGAGCTGCCTGATGGTGTTCGATTATATGAACAGCCAGCAATAGTGGCGAAAAGTTTGAAGCAATATTTGGAAAGCCATCCCGATATTGAAAAAGCATTATCCCTAGGAAAACCAGTCGAGTTTATTACAACAGGCAACCCGGCAGTGGTATCAGCAATCTCCGACCGTTACTTTAAATCGAATGTGAACTTCAAAAAATACCAACCAGGTTTATAGTCGCTTTCTGCTAATATGCAACCACCCTGGTTACTGCTTGCCGTCATCCCGCCGCTAAGCTTACTCGGCACGATGCACCGTTACGCCGTAAACGTCCCTTATAGCGATTCATTATTTTGGCAGAGAAAAATCGTTTTCGGTAGTAAAAAGTTAAACTAAGGTTGATCTTTTATTCATCTTGTGATATCGTGATTTCATCATTAATAACCCATACATATGAAACTCATCGGCTTAAAGGAACTGCGCCAGAATGTGGCAGAGTATGCCAAAAAGGTGCAGTCCGGGCACACGTTTGTCGTGATGAAGCATTCTAAACCGTTATTTAAAATCACTCCTATCGATGAAGAAGAGCGGTGGGAGGAAGTTATTGATTTTACCAAGGTTAAGAAGGGTGGAATTGATATTGATGATATGTTGTCGCGGCTGTAACTATGGTCGATCGAGTCGAGAAATTACTGCGCCGTCTTTCTCCCCAGGAACAGCGAGCCATCAAAATTATTTTGAAGCGTATTAAGTCCGGCAGGGTGGCGGATTTGGATGTCAAAAAGTTAAAGGGAACTAAATCTATATATCGCGTACGGAAAGGGAGCCTGCGGGTAATATATTCGATAGGAGAGCAAGGAACTATCAAAATTCTAGCTCTGGAACGGCGATCAGACACAACCTACGGCAAATACTAAGCTATAACGTCCCGCACTGCCGTTTCGGGAAGACTCATTTTTTCAAGTTGATAATAAATGCTACTTTGAGCACATGAATATTGCTTGGCTGATACCGGCAACTTTATTACTTATACCAACCGCGGCCGCTGCCCAAACTCTTCCTACTCCGGCCACAGACGACCTCTGGGACATTAGCCAAGGCACCGTTGTGACCGCTAATAGCGAACTGCGTGCTGGCTTTGACGGTCGCGATATGTTGGGAGGCGATTTTGGTGGTATTCCCTTCGAAGTGAAAAGTATCGTATTTGCAGATCACCAGCCCAAAGATACGATTCATGCGATTGACTGGAAAACGGCAGCGCCCATCCGACTGGAATCGTTTCGTGTCTTTGCCTGGCACAACGTTTCCCGTTCGCTCAACGATCCCTGTACTTATCCTGACGCTCGCGTCCGCGGATTTAAGGTGTTCAGACTGTTTGCCAAAAATTCCGGCGGGCAGTGGGAGCAAATCTATGAGCTTGATCCTCTCGTCAACGGCCACTACCGTATTTCGAATCCCGAATATCAAGGTATCCTAAATTTTGATCGGCCGATTAACATTAAGCCCTTCCTGCACGAGGGCACAGTTACTCCCGTCACCGCCCAAGAGTGGCGCGCCGAGTTTGTTCAGGGCGGCGACCCCGATGACACAACTCAATGCACGACCTGGCGGAACGCGACCGGCCCGCGCGTAGTAGAGCTGGATGGATTTGGGGAAGTAGCTCCTCCCGAGCCTGAACCAGAGCGAGAACCAGTGGTTATTGTTCCAGGACTTGTTGGCTCACACAATCCGGAATGTATTTTGCAAGATCGTTGCGCGCCGAATGTAGGCACCTGGGACTTTACTCCGACTGTCGACTGGTATGATCCGCTAATTATGCGTTTGGAATCAGAGGGCTACGAACAAGGCAGGGATTTATTTATAGCCTATTATGATTGGCGGCAAAGTAACATTGAGTCGGCTGTAGAATATCTAAAACCCAAAATTGATGAGGCACTAGCAGCCAGCGGCGCGAGTAAAGTAGATATAGTTGCTCATAGTATGGGCGGTCTGGTTGCCCGGGCGTATGTGCAGAGCGGGCCCGCCTACCGCGGTGATGTCGACCAGCTAATTATGCTTGGTACACCGAATGAAGGAGCGGCGGATGCGTACACAGTATTGGAAAGCGGAGAGCTGCCAACCCGATGGGGATTCGCAGCAAATCAGTGGATTAGACGCATCGATCGTAGTCTAAAACAAACAAGAAATCGGAAAAGTCTGGCTCGCACTAAATCATTTCGTGAGTTCTTTCCTTCTCTACGTGAACTTATCCCTATAAATGCTTTTGTGTTAAAAGAAACTACTTTCTTAAATCCTAATGAGCTTGCGCTGGGAGACAATCTGTTTTTGCAAGCGCTACGCAATACGGCTGGTCGGCTAGCAGATATTAATGTCTTGACCATTGCTGGCGCTGGCCATGGCACGCTGGATAAAGTAGCGATCACTAACAATCGCAGCCCGGAAGACATTGCCCTTGAACGCTGGCGTGATGGACATGCTGATCCTGATCCGCCGCAAGAAGATTCGACAGCTGGTGATCAAACTGTTCTTACAGCAAGTGCGCAGGCGGTTGGCAATCCATTGGCACCTCTCGATGCTTTACATGAAGAACTGCCTGGTAAAACACAGGATTTAGTCGCTCAAGCACTTCTAGAAAATCCAATTGGCGACTTTGTCCCTGTTAACTTGGCTAGCTCCGGCTTAGGAATTGACGTTTTATCACCAGTCATGCCTACGATTCACGGTCCAAATGGGGAGATCTTATCTGCAACTGAAAACACTTTTGAGAATGCTGTCTTTGATTGGGACACGGGTGATCCTAATAGTATTAAAATGCTTACCATTCTAGATCCGCCGCCAGGAGCATACGCGGTCAATTACGTCGGAACCGGCGAAGGCGAATATACAATTATCACTACTTATGCGGATGCTGATGAAACTATCACTACAGAACGCAGCGGTATTACCAGTGCCGCTACGCAAGGATCATTTGCAATAACCCTAGATCAAGATTCAATAATTGTGCCGCCGGAAGATATTCTGTTGTTGGCGGAAGAACTTCGAGAAGCGATTAAAGATCTTAAAAAGGAAGGTCATATTCGCGGCAAGGCTTTCGGGAATCTCAATGGTGCGGCAGGGCATTTACAAGGGAAAGCTAAATCTTATAAGGAGAACGCTCAACAATACGGAAATACTAGTGTAGAGGCTCAGAAAAAGTTCGCCGAACTACAGCAAGCGTTCGCTAAGTTCGCCGAGGGATTCCAAGGGCAAATGGGATTAGGACTGTTAGACAGCGAGGCAATAATAACAATCAGTGGATACGTCCAACGGCTTGAAGATGCTGGATTGTGACATGGTACTCTAAAGATATGATTGCAGATTGGATACTAATGTTAATTGGAGAATCGCCCGTTGTGTATCCTCAGACCGAAGACAAATTGGCCGTAATGCTTGCATATTTAACCAACCTCATCGTTCCTTATGGCCAAATCGTTGTTTTTTTTCTGCCGTTTCTGATTATGTGGTGGCGAAAATGGAAATTCTCTCCGCGGAATATAATCATCGCTATAATTATCGGCGGACTGCTTGCCTGGGGAACCTGGTGGCTTGACTGGTGGATATTGGCTCTAGGCCAAGCTGCCGCTTTTAACGCAATCTACGGGAACTAATAAAAATCTTTTCTTGCAATAAGTGTTTTTTTCTGTATAATGCACACTGTATTCATTTTTAAATACTTAAATGAATGAAGCTGCACCGTGGGGGATGTCAGTAGCGATTGATCTTCATGAGTGTCAGCATGACCGCTTGACTGATCCGAAACTGCTGGAGCAATTCGTGACTGAAGTAATTAAGGTAGTAGACATGGAGGCCCATGGTCCTTGCTATGTCGATCGTTTTGGCGAAGGAAAAATTGAAGGCTACTCGGCTATCCGGTTTATTAAAACTTCCTCAATCGCCGTCCACTTAGACGAGGTGGGCAATAGAGCGTTCATAGATATATTTAGTTGTAAGCAGTTTGATGCCCAAAAAGCGGCAGACTATTCAAAAGAATTCTTTGGCGCCCAAGCAGTCAAAACAACCTCTTTGCTTAGGTGAACCAATTACCGTAACTCGGCCTTTCTAAAGCTAAGGGTTAAAAACAAAGGGTTAAAAACATCATCTTGCCTTAGACAAGACTGGCAATTGACGTTTCCCGCTCGATCGAATACAACACACTTGCAACTGCATACATGCCCATTTCGGGCTTTTTGTGTGTAGTACGCGCCCACCTGTTCTTTAGGCAATTGGAGATAAACACCATGAATAAGAAATCAATTGTACCAGCACAGCTTTGCACGCTGTGCGAGCGTCTTGGGGTGCTCCTCGAGGAGCTGACGCAGACAGAGAATCCAGAGGGGAAAGAACGGATTCGAAGAAAGCTCCGGCGCAAGTGTTTTGGATACCTCGCCCGGTTTCAGATTGGACACCCCATCCTACGCCGGAACGCCGAGGAAGTGTCTGACGTACAAGAAGTTCAGCCACTCATTGCAGCACTGGTCACGATGATGCGGGCTAGTGGCGGCATTGGGCTCGCTGCGCCGCAGGTTGGACTTGGACTGCGAGTTGCGGTGGTTGAGTGTAGCGAGCTAAGCCGCGGTGGACCGACAGGTCCTCACAAGCGGTTTTCTATCAGCGTGCTCATCAATCCTATCATCACCGCGGAAGCAACAAAGCTGGTCGTAAGCCACGAAGGGTGCTTGAGCCACTTGGCATGGGGAAATGATGCAGTGCTTGCCTTCACCCGCCGGCCAGAGAGTATCACCGCGCGATACCTGGATGAGCATGGTGTCCAGCACGAGCAGTCCTTTGATGGGTTGCACGCGCGGGCCGTCCAACACGAGATCGAGCATCTAGATGGTATCTTCTTTCACGAACGTGTTGTACTTACGCCAAATTCATTCACTACACGCAGGCACCTCGACGAAACACGCGCGTTGCTGCGACAACACGGCATTGAAGTTTACTGATGGCCTTTGTGCACTCATGCACGGAGGCCTTTTTCATTTCTGCTTCTTTGACTTGGACTGGCGCGGCGCACGGCGCTTTTTTGCCGTGTGCGCGGCACGCCTTTTCTTGGCAGCCAAGGCCGCTTGTAAAATTGCTTCATCTCCCGGCGGTGCAATCTCGAGCACGCCGGCGATGGCTTCACCCTTCGGCGACATAATAGTGTACAGCCGCTCCCATGTTTGTTGGGAGTGCTGCCCACCAACTCTTGCAGCCCGCAGCTTATTCACGGGCATATATGAAACCATGTGAACACTGACGTCTGTCTTCCGGCCAAAAAGATGATGCTTCTTCAGAGCATCACCGAAAGGCATCGTCGGCTTTTTCAGCATTGTCTTAATGAGTGCCCTGGTGTTTGGGATGCGCTTGACGAACGTGATGGCGTAGTAAATTGGCTCATCCCGCGTGCCGATAATGGTCATTCGGCGCAAACCGGTAGCTGTGAGCTCCTGCTTAATAGGACTGACAATGATTGGCTGGCCGAGCATGTCCTGAAGATGGTCCACAAACAGACCCTCCGTGTACGAGAATACTATTGGCATATTTAAGCGCTTGACCGTCTTCTTGGTTTTTTTGGTCCGGTGAAGTTGGCTTTTGCTCATTTTTCAACCATACCAGGTTACTATTTCTTTTAACAGGTGCTTTTGTGCCAATCGGGACTAACAAAATATAGAAAAAAACCACCGACAGGTTCGATGGTTTATGGCCGAGTATGGCGCGTGGCTGATTATGAGCCGAAACCGCGGCCAGTGATTTCGGGCACAACCGTGCCCTCGCCCCATCCTCCCGGGCGTACCGCCCGCCGCTCCTCGCCCGGCTTCTCCAGGACAGCCAGCAGATACGTTCCAACGCACGGACCAGCTCTGGCTAGGGCGTTGTCGATCGTCTGGGCAATCTCCACAGTCTTTTGAAACCGCGGCGAGCGAAAAAAAGACGCGGGGAGAATGGAGAGAATCGTTGGGTACGCCCCCAGCGTGGTCACACGCAGGCCCTGCGAGGAGGCCAGCTCTTGCAGGCGGCGCTCGGTCATACCCCAACCGGGAATGGTGAACACCTCGGCGCCATGCCACACTTCAATCGTGTCATTGCCGGGA